>NZ_DEPM01000262.1:0-27264 GCF_002358775.1 Martelella sp. UBA3392 | reverse complement strand
CTTCTCGCCCCGGAGGGGAGAGATGTCGCGAAAGCGACAGTGAGGGGGGAGTCTTTCCACACGGACGCCGTCACAAATGGATATGCCGCGCCACCCTCACTGCCCCTGTCGGGGGATCTCTCCCGCTAGCGGGAGAGAATATCGGGAGCGAGCCGCAGGCGAAAATGGCAATTCTTCTGGATCAGAGAAGGTCTATGCTATTTTCCGTTCTTGGGTGCATAAGCCGCGTCGTCCGTCATTTCATAAAAACAATGCAGTCCGGCGCTTGATTTTCCGCGCGGGCCCGCATTCAATGCCGCGAAATTGAGCCCAACGTCCCCAAGGGGCTTCACGGATCGCGTTCAATCGCTAAGTAAGACCTATCGCCCCACCCCCATAGTCAGGGAGCAGTCTGATATGAACACCCTCATCGCCAAGCTCAGGGAAACGGCCGAGCGCGATAACGCCACCGATCTGCGCGCGGCCTTTGCCGCCGATCCGGAGCGGTTTTCGAAATTCAGCGTCTCCTTCGAAGACCTGCTGATGGATTTCTCCAAGACCGCGATCAACGACGAAATCCTCGATCTGTTGGTGAAGCTTGCCGATGAGGCGGGCGTTGCGGAAAAGCGCGCGGCGATGTTTGCCGGCGAGAAGATCAACATCACCGAGGATCGCGCTGTGCTGCACACGGCGCTCAGGAACCGCGCCAACACGCCGGTTATGGTCGATGGCGCGGATGTGATGCCGGATGTCAACGAGGTGCTGGCGGCCATGGGCGATTTCGCCGAGGGCATCCGCACCGCCGCCATTCGCGGCGCTACCGGCAAGCCGTTCACCGATGTCGTCAATATCGGCATTGGCGGCTCCGATCTCGGCCCGGCCATGACCACGCTGGCGCTAGGCCCCTTCCATGACGGGCCGAGGCTGCATTACGTCTCCAATGTCGACGGCGCCCATATTGCCGATACGCTGAAGGGGCTCGATCCGGCGACGACGCTGATCATCGTCGCCTCCAAGACCTTCACCACGATCGAGACCATGACCAATGCCCGGACGGCACGCAAGTTCATCGCCTCGGCCCTTGGCGAGGAAGCGGTCGCGCATCATTTCTGCGCCGTCTCGACGGCGCTCGACAAGGTCGCCGATTTCGGCATCGACCAGTCGCGCGTCTTCGGCTTCTGGGACTGGGTCGGCGGGCGCTATTCGATCTGGTCGGCGATCGGCCTGCCGCTGATGATCGCGATCGGCGAGAAGAATTTTGGAAGATTCCTCGATGGCGCGCATGCGATCGACAATCATTTCCGCGAGGCCCCGGTCAGGGAAAACCTGCCCTTCCTGCTCGGTCTCGTCGGCTTCTACCAGCGGGTGATCCTCGATTACCCGTCGCGTGCAGTGATCCCCTACGACCAGCGGATGTCGCGCTTTGCCGCCTATCTCCAGCAGCTCGACATGGAAAGCAACGGCAAGTCGGTGACGATCGGCTCCGAACATGTGACGACGCCGACCGGGCCGATCGTCTGGGGCGAGCCCGGCACCAATGGCCAGCACGCCTTCTTCCAGCTCCTGCACCAGGGCACCAACATCATCCCGATCGAATTCATGATCGCCGCCAATGGTTTCGAGAGCGATCTGAGGCACCAGCACCAATTGCTGATGGCCAATTGCCTGGCCCAGTCGGAAGCGCTGATGAAGGGTCGCTCGCTGGAGGAGGCGAAGGCCCAGCTTCTCGACAAGGGGATGGATGCCGGAAAGGCCGAGAAGATCGCGCCGCACCGGGTGTTTTCCGGCAACCGGCCGTCGATCACCTTTGTCTATGATCTGCTGACGCCCTATGCGCTCGGCCGCCTGATCGCGCTTTACGAGCACCGCGTGTTCGTGGAGGGCGTCCTGTTCGGGATCAACTCCTTCGACCAGTGGGGCGTCGAACTCGGCAAGGAACTCGCCACCGGCCTGCTGCCCATCGTCTCCGGCAAGGAAAGCGCCGAGGGGCATGATTCCTCGACCAAGGGGTTGGTTGCGGCGCTGCTTGAGGCGGCGAAGTAGCGGGCGCTTTTAATGGCGGTGAGGCCGCGCCCTCACCCGGCGCATTCGCGCCACCCTCTCCCCTGTGGGGAGAGGGGGAGCCCTGCAGCGTTTTCTGAGCAAGCGGCAACGCAGTATCGCGCCGTATTCCCCTTCTCCCCCTGGGGAGAAGGTGGCCGAAGGCCGGATGAGGGTAAACAGCGGACCGGAATGCCTTCAGCCCGAGGGTGACGCCAGACGCGACACGGATTCAGCACAAACAAAAAGCCCCGGCACAGCACCGGGGCTTTTCAATTTCCTCTTCCGTCCCGTTGCCAATCAGGCGTGGGTGGCGGTCGGTTTTTTGTGCTCGCTCTTGTGGGCGATCAGCATGAAATAGATGAACACGAACGGGATCGCGGACCAGTAGGCCGCGGATTTGTCGAGGCCCATATTGCGGGCGCGGAACGCGGTGAAGCGGCCGAAGGCAAGGCCCGGAACCACGGCGTAGATCGAAAGACCGAGGAAATAGGCGGTCGACAGCGCGATGCCCGAACTGGTCACGGTTTCCATCGGGAAGGCGAATTCCAGCAGGAACGAGATCACGATATTGATGATGAAGATGAAGCAGGCGCGCAGGATATAATCGAGGCGGTTATATTCGCGCGCTTCGTTGGTCCAGTAGACGCCGAGCAGAACGCCCACGGCGCTGGTCACATAGGGAAAGAAAAATAGGCCGGTCATAGTCGTTTCCTCCTCGAAACGGTCATGCACAATTTGTCACATGTGTCGTATTGTCGCATGAAAGCTTCCGGTACCGCAACTGCGAAAAGTGGTCTCGGCGGAATCAACGGGCGGAGGGCGCCCCCGGTTCCCCGACGAGGGGCATTGGAGCGGTGCTTCGGTTGGCGTGAAATTTTGCGTTGGACGGATCATGCCCGGCGTGACAATCTGCCGCGCGAACATGGCGGCGGCCCGCAACGTGGCGTTTTTCTCGTCATGCGGGCGAAAAAATCGGGGTTACAGGTGACGGGTCGGCGCCCTTGTGCCAAAATGCCACAGCACGAAAGCGGTTTATTTTAGACGGAATTGGGTTAGTAGCTGCCGCATGTGCGCCCGGTCCGAAAGGACGGGCGGTTTCAACGGGAATGTCTGTGCCGCACCGGTGTCGCGGGGACCAGGGGCCGGAAGGCTGCAGGCAAGTCATCGACAACAAGGCCCGCGTTTTTCCGCGAAACCGGGCGTTTGGCAGAGAATGAAACGATTGTGAACCTTTCCAAGCTAATAAAACCGGCATTGCTGCTGCCGCTTGTGCTCGCTCTTTCGGGCTGTCAGTTGATCCTTCTCGACCCCGCAGGCTGGGTCGCCAACGAGGAGCGCGACCTGCTGATCGCCTCCACCGTGCTGATGATGGTCATCATCGTTCCGGTGCTGATCATGGCGGTCTACATTCCGTGGCGCTATCGCGATTCGCGCAAGGCCACGGATGATTACGATCCCGAATTCGAGCATTCCAGCCTGTTCGAAGGCTTTATCTGGGGCGTTCCGGTGATGATCATCATCGCGCTCGGAGCGCTGACGTGGGTCTACACCCACCGTCTCGACCCCTACAAGCCGCTCGATCATATCGCCGGCGAGCCGCTGGAGATCGAAGCGGTCTCGCTCGACTGGAAGTGGCTGTTCATCTATCCGGAAGAAAACATCGCCGTCGTCAACCAGCTCGTGCTGCCGACTGACAGGGCGGTGAACCTGCGGCTGACCTCGTCATCGGTGATGAACACGTTTTCGGTCCCCGCGCTCGCCGGCATGATCTACACCATGGCCGGCATGGAGACCAAGCTTCATCTGGTGGCCGATGACGCCGGCAAATATTACGGCCGCTCGGCCAATTATTCCGGTCCCGGCTATGCCCATATGGATTTCGAGACCTTCGCCGTGTCCGAGGACGAGTTCAACAACTGGCTGAGCACGGTCAAGACCTCCGGTTCCGAGCTTACGATCGACGCCTACCAGACGCTGGCGAAACCGACTGTTGCCGACAGCGTGTCCTATTATAACGGCGTCGCCGACAATCTGTTCGACAAGATCGTCGGCCTGTGCGTCGAGCCGGGCAAGGTCTGCATCGGCGACATGATGATGCAGGACATGATGGGCGGCGGCGGCAAGAAGGGGATCGAAACCAAGGATTCCTATGTCTATGACGAGTTCCCGCCCGGCGAGGGCTTCGATCAGCATGCATTCGAGGAGACGCTCCACGCCAATCCGGACGAGCCGACCCATGGTCCGGTCAACGTCAAGAATCCCGACCAGACCGTCACAAACATGGCCGGCGGCGACAGCGCGCCGAACGCATCCGAATCCGTGAGGCAGTAATGAGATCTGATTTCTGGAACTTCATTTTCGGCAAGCTCACCTGGGCCGACATTCCCTATAATGTCCTGATCCTGGATGTGACCTTCGCCGCCGTGGTGATTGCCTTTCTGACCGTGTTCGGCCTGATCACCTACCATCGCAAATGGGGCTATCTCTGGAGCGAGTGGTTCACCTCGGTCGACCACAAGAAGATCGGCGTGATGTATATCGTGCTGGCGCTGGTGATGCTGTTCCGCGGCTTCACCGATGCCTTCATGATGCGCACCCAGCAGGCGATTGCCGCCGGCGGCGCCCAGGGCTATCTGCCGCCGCACCATTTCGACCAGATCTTCACCGCCCACGGCACGGTCATGATCTTCTTCTTCGCCATGGCCTTCCTGGTCGGCGTGATGAACATCGCGATGCCGCTGCAGATCGGCGCGCGCGACGTGGCCTTTCCGTGGCTGAACAACTTCTCGTTCTGGATGACGGTTTCGGGCGCGATCCTGCTCAACGTTTCGCTGTTCATCGGCCTGCTCGGCCGCACCGGCTGGCTCGCCATGCCGCCGCTTTCGGGGATCGCATACTCGCCCGATGTGGGGGTCGACTATTACATATGGTCGCTACAGATCGCGGGGATAGGAACGACGCTGTCTGGCGTCAACATGGTCGCGACCATCCTGAAGATGCGCGCGCCGGGCATGACCATGATGCGCATGCCGGTGTTCGCCTGGACCACGCTTGCCGCGAACGTGCTGATCGTCGCCGCCTTCCCGGTGCTGACGGCGACCCTTGCCATGCTGGCGCTTGACCGCTATCTCGGCATGCACTTCTTCACCAACGACATGGGCGGCAACCCCATGATGTATGTGAACCTGATCTGGATCTGGGGTCACCCGGAAGTCTATATCCTGATCCTGCCCTGTTTCGGCATCTTCTCCGAAGTGGTCGCGACCTTCTCCGGCAAGCCGCTGTTCGGCTATCGCTCCATGGTCTATGCCACGGCCTGCATTCTGGTGCTGTCCTTCGTCGTCTGGCTGCACCACTTCTTCACCATGGGCTCCGGCGCGAATGTCAACACCTTCTTCGGCATTTCGACGATGATCATCGCCGTGCCGACGGGGGCGAAGATCTTCAACTGGCTGTTCACCATGTATCGCGGCCGGATCCGGTTCGAGACCCCGATGTACTGGACGGTGGGCTTCCTGATCACCTTCACCATCGGCGGCATGACCGGCGTCATGCTGGCGGTTCCGCCGGCGGACTTCCAGCTCCATAACTCGCTGTTCCTGATCGCCCACTTCCACAATGTCATCATCGGCGGCGTGGTGTTCGGGCTGATGGCGGGTTACCAGTACTGGTGGCCGAAAGTGTTCGGCTTCAAGCTGGATGACAAATGGGGCCGCCGCTCGTTCTGGTTCTGGTGCATCGGCTTCTACGTCGCCTTCATGCCGCTTTACGTACTCGGGCTGATGGGCGTCACCCGCCGCCTGCAGAGCTACACCGATGCCGGCTGGCAGATTTATTTCGTCATCGCCTGCATCGGCATGCTGCTGATCGGCTGCGGCATCGCCTGCACCGTGATCCAGCTTGTCGTTTCCATCAAGAACCGCGACGCGCTGAAATGCGGTCCGGACCCGTGGAACGGCCGTACGCTGGAATGGGCGACCACCTCTCCGGTCGCGCCCTACAATTTCCCTGCCGATTTCGTCGTCACCGGTCGTGATGCCTGGTGGCGGATGAAGAAGGAAGGCTTTGAGTGGCCGACGGAGTACAAGCCGATCCACATGCCGAAGAACACCTGGGCCGGGATCGTGCCCGCCTTCTTCTGCCTCGCGCTCGGCTTCGCGCTGGTGTGGCACATGTGGTGGCTGGTGGTGCTGAGCTTCGTGCTGGCCGTCGGCTCGATCATCTACCACACCTTCGATTTCGACCGTGATTACTATGTTCCGGCCGAACAGGTCGCCCGCGACCAGGAAAAGGCCAAGGAGGCACTTGCATGACGATCGCTGATACGGGCGCCGATACGAGCGCGCATCACGACGACCACGCCCACGACAGTCCGACGCAGCTTGGCTTCTGGATCTACCTGATGAGCGACTGCCTGATCTTCGGCACGTTGTTCGCGACCTATGCCGTGCTCGGCCGCTCCTATGCGGGCGGGCCGGCGCCCAACGACCTGTTCCACCTGTGGTTCGCGCTGGTGGAAACGGCGTTGCTGCTGCTGTCCTCCGTGACCTTCGGCATGGGCATGCTGCGCATGGACAAGAACGACAAGGCCGGCGTGATGAAGTGGCTGATCGTCGCCGGGCTGTTTGCCGTCGGGTTTCTGGCGATGGAAGTCTATGAATTCCACGACCTGATTTCCGAAGGCGCCACGCCGGACCGTTCGGCCTTCCTGTCGGCCTATTTCACCCTGGTCGGCACCCACGGTCTGCATGTGACCTTCGGCACGATCTGGCTGATCGTGCTGCTTTTCCAGGTTTCGAAGCGTGGCTTGAACGAGCCGATGCGCCGCCGCGTCTCAACGCTTTCGATGTTCTGGCACTTCCTCGACCTGATCTGGATCGGCGTGTTCTCGCTGGTCTATCTTACCGGAGCGATCCTATGAGCAGCGCTGAACACACTTCCCACGGCCATGGCAGCTTCAAGGGGCTGATGACCGGTTTCGTGCTGGCGGCGGTGCTGACCATCATCCCCTTCGGGCTGGTGATGGCGGACGCAATCTCCAGCAAGGCCTTCCTGCTGACGGTGGTGATGATCTGCGCCGCGGCCCAGATTCTGGTGCATCTGCGCTATTTCCTGCTGCTCAGCACCAATCAGGAACAGGGCTGGACCATGGCGTCCTCGCTGCTGGCGCTGATCCTGCTTCTCATCGTGCTGGCTGGCTCGCTCTGGGTCATGCACAACATGAACAAATACATGATGCCGCTGCCGGAAAGCGGGTTCACCTATCTCGACGACGGCACCATCGTCTGCGCCACGCCCGAGATCGCCCAGCAATTGCGCGACGCCGGCGTCACCGGCAACATCATCGTGCAGGGCCAGCAGTAACGCTTTTCTCCGCCCCGCAGCCTGGCTGCGGGGCGGTTCCGTTTTATCCGGCGAACGCCGTATCGCCACGTTCCGGCGTCATTCCGATCCGAGGCGCCTTCCAGGGCGATGGCCTCGATTGCGCCGGAGGTGACGCGCCGCCGACCTGCGTGCTTTACAAAGCTTTGTAAGACGCCGGCCCGAAAGGTCCTTGCCGCAATGGCCGCCATGTCCCGCAAGAAATTCCTGATCCTCACCGCGATCGCCGCGATCCTGTTTGCGGGCTTCACCGCGCTCGGCATCTGGCAGGTCTACCGGCTGCAATGGAAGCTCGATCTGATCGCCGCCGTCGATGCCCGCGTTGAGGCGCCTGCTGTGCCCGCGCCGGGGGTAGGCGAGACGGTGACGCGCGAAGATGACGCCTATCGCCATGTCAGCGTCACCGGTCGCTATATCGAGGCGGCGCAGACGCTGATCTACTATCCGACGCAGCTCGGCGCCGGCTATTTCGTGATGACGCCGCTTCTGCGCGATGACGGCAGCTATGTGCTGATCAACCGCGGTTTCGTGCCTGAAGGCAGGCAGGACAATCCCGCCAATTATCGCGCGCCCGAGGGCGAGGTCACGGTCGCGGGGTTGCTGCGCATGCCGGAAAGCAAGGGCTGGCTGTTTTCGCGCGCCAATGATCCCGTCGATGGCAAATGGTATCGCCGCGATGTCGCCTCGATCATGGGCACCCGCGGCCTCGTGCCGTTCGCGCCCTATTTCATCGATGCCGAAGCGAGCGGCCCGACGGGCAAGCTGCCGATCGGCGGCCTGACCGTGGTCACATTTCGCAATGCACATCTGAGCTATGCGCTGACATGGTTTGCGATGGCGCTCGGCACGCTCGCGCTCTATGTCTTCGTGCTGCGCTATGAACGGCGTTCCTCTTCCTCCGACGACGAATAGGGCTTGCTTGTCAAAGGCTTGTCCTGTTGCCGCGTGTCTGCCGGCCTGAAGTTTCCGTCATCCCCTGCTTTTTCGCCCCCTGTGGAAAGCGCGAAAGAAATCCCGCGTGCATGACGGTTCAACTATCGGTTGGTAGCCGTTGCCGGTGGCGAGGGGCCATCTTTATGGCCATCGGCAATTTCAAGAGACCGATTCGCTGGGCCGGCACATGCCGCATCAGCACTGTTTGCCCGTTCCGGGCGGTATTTTTCCCCTGTCACAATGCGTTAACCCTGAATGTGGAAAACAGGTCCACGGAACACTATATATGGTTGGTTTTGGCATTCCTGTTCGCAGATATTGTGTTATGGTGAGTCTATCGAATCAATGCTGACACGTCAGCGGCGTCCGGTTCTCAGGTTTTTTGAGTCTCCATAGGCATATGTCGAAGTGGTGTTCCTCGTGGACAGCGCGATTTCTGCCGGCTTCTGGAGAGCCAAAATGCCAGTCCGGTCAATGTGTTCGAGATGTCTGTTGAGAAATGGCGGCGGCGGCCGTTTGCAACCGCCGGCGTTTCGATCAGGCAAGAGCCGGCCATGGGTCCGGGACGAGGCTATGCCGTGTTGGTTGCCAGCCTCGCCAGATGCGCGGGAAGCGCCGAGGGTTCGCCCGGCGGCGCTTTTTGAAGAAAATGATTATGCGAGGATAACGATGAAGATCACTGTCTATTCCAAACCGGCTTGCGTGCAGTGCAATGCAACGACCCGCGCGCTGGAGCGCAAGGGCCTCGACTATGAAGTGGTTGATGTGTCGGTGGACAACGATGCCTATGATCAGGTCGTTGGCATGGGCTATCGGCAGGTTCCGGTCGTCGTCGCCGGCGAACAGCACTGGTCGGGCTTCCGTCCGGACATGATCGGCGCGCTTGCCTGACCATGAATGCCGCCGGCTGATAGCCGGCGAAGCCTGAAGAAGGCGTTGCGCCGCATCCATGCGGCGAGCGCCTGAGCGATCAGACGGCGCGTCAGACGGGCGCGCCGTGTTGGTGAAGAGGACAAGAGGATGACGGGCATGCTCGTCTACTATTCGAGCGCCACGGGCAACACCCATCGTTTCGTGACCAAGACAGGCCTTCCGGCAAAGCGTCTCGGCCCCCAGGGGGATACGAAAAAGGTGGAAGAACCCTATGTGCTGGTCGTTCCCACCTATGCCGGCGGGGACGGCAGGGGAGCGGTGCCGAAACCGGTCATCCAGTTCCTCAACGATCCGGAGAACAGGGCGCTGGTGCGCGGCGTCATCGCTTCCGGAAATACGAATTTCGGAAATACCTACGGCATTGCCGGCGACATCATCGCGGCCAAATGCAAGGTACCATACCTCTATCGTTTCGAGCTTCTCGGGACTGAAGAGGATGTCAACAACGTCAAACAAGGGCTGGAAGAGTTTTGGAAACGGCAGAATTGAGGATGGCCACAAGCGCCGAGGAAGAAACCGTGCAGGGCACCGAGAAAGTTGCGGAGAAGGGCGTCGCCAAGGCGAAGCCCGCGACGCTGGACTACCATGCCCTGAACGCGATGCTCAATCTCTATGACGAGAACGGGCACATCCAGTTCGACAAGGACCGGCTGGCGGCGAAGCAGTATTTCCTGCAGCACGTCAACCAGAACACCGTGTTTTTCCATAACCTTCGGGAAAAGCTCGATTACCTGGTTGACGAGGGCTATTACGAGCAGGAAGTGCTCGACCAGTATGCGTTCAATTTCGTGCGCGATCTCTGGGACCATGCCTTCGACAAGAAGTTCCGGTTCCAGACCTTCCTGGGCGCCTTCAAATATTACACCGCCTATACGCTGAAGACGTTTGACGGCAAACGCTATCTGGAGCGCTACGAAGACCGCGTCTGCATGGTCGCGCTCGCGCTTGCCAAGGGCGACGAGGCGCTTGCGACCGCGCTGGTGGATGAAATCATCGCCGGCCGCTTTCAGCCCGCAACGCCGACCTTCCTCAACGCCGGCAAGAAGAGCCGCGGCGAGTTGGTCTCCTGCTTCCTGCTGCGCATCGAAGACAATATGGAATCGATCGGTCGCTCGATCAATTCGGCGCTGCAGCTTTCCAAGCGCGGCGGCGGCGTGGCGCTGTCGCTGACCAACATCCGCGAGCACGGCGCGCCGATCAAGAAGATCGAGAACCAGTCCTCCGGCGTCATCCCGGTGATGAAGCTGCTCGAAGACTCCTTCTCCTACGCCAATCAGCTTGGCGCGCGTCAGGGCGCGGGCGCGGTCTATCTCAACGCCCATCACCCCGATATCATGCGCTTCCTCGACACCAAGCGCGAGAATGCGGATGAAAAGATCCGCATCAAGACGCTGTCGCTTGGCGTGGTGATCCCCGACATCACCTTCGAACTCGCCAAGAACAACGAGGACATGTACCTGTTCTCGCCCTATGACGTCGAGCGCGTCTACGGCAAGGCGATGACCGAGGTTTCGATCTCCGAGCATTACCGCGAGATGGTCGACAACCCGGAAATCCGCAAGAAGAAGATCAACGCCCGCGCCTTCTTCCAGACGCTGGCCGAACTGCAGTTCGAAAGCGGCTATCCCTATATCCTGTTCGAGGATACCGCCAACCGCGCCAACCCGGTCGCCGGCCGGATTTCGATGAGCAATCTCTGCTCGGAAATCCTGCAGGTTTCAGAAGCGAGCGAATTCGACGAGGATCTGTCTTACAAGCATATGGGCAAGGACATTTCCTGCAATCTCGGCTCGATGAACATCGCCATGGCGATGGATTCTGACGATTTCGGCCGCACCGTCGATACAGCGATCCGCGCGCTGACGGCTGTGTCCGACATGAGCCACATCTCCTCGGTTCCCTCCGTCGAGAAGGGCAATGACGAGAGCCACGCCATCGGCCTCGGCCAGATGAACCTGCACGGCTATCTCGCCCGCGAGCGCATCTTCTACGGCTCGGAGGAAGGCGTCGACTTCACCAATATGTATTTCTACGCCGTGACCTATCACGCGCTGAAGGCCTCGAACCGGATCGCCGTCGAACGCGGCGTGACCTTCGCGGATTTCGAAAAGTCGAAATATGCAAGCGGCGAATATTTCGACAAGTACATCGAGAAGGACTGGGCGCCGGCGACCGACCGCGTGCGCGACCTGTTCGAAAAAGCCGGCATCGACCTGCCGACGAAGGAAGACTGGCTGGCGCTGAAGGACGCGGTGATGAAGGGCGGTCTTTATAACCGCAACCTCCAGGCCGTGCCGCCGACCGGCTCGATCTCCTACATCAACAATGCCACCGCCTCGATCCACCCGATCGTCTCCAAGATCGAGATCCGCAAGGAAGGCAAGATCGGCCGCGTCTATTATCCGGCGCCGTTCATGGACAATGACAATCTGGAATATTACCAGGACGCCTATGAAATCGGGCCGGAGAAGATCATCGACACCTATGCGGCGGCGACCCAACATGTCGACCAGGGCCTGTCGCTGACGCTGTTCTTCCGCGACACCGCCACCACGCGCGATGTCAACAAGGCGCAGATCTACGCCTGGAAGAAGGGCATCAAGACCATTTACTACATCCGTCTTCGGCAGATGGCGCTTTCGGGCACCGAGGTCGAAGGCTGCGTATCCTGCAGCCTGTGATGAGGGGAAGAAAAACCATGAACATGCAGAAGAAACCCGTCATCGCCGTGCCGCGCGCTGTCAACTGGAACCGCATTGTCGACGAGAAGGACCTCGAGGTCTGGAACCGGCTCACCGGCAATTTCTGGCTGCCGGAAAAAGTGCCGCTGTCGAACGACATTCCCTCCTGGTCGACGCTGAAGGAAGACGAGCAGAAGCTCACTATCCGCGTTTTCACCGGTCTGACGCTGCTCGACACCATCCAGAACACGGTCGGCGCGATCACGCTGATGCCGGATGCCGTCACCCAGCACGAGGAAGCGGTGCTGACCAATATTGCCTTCATGGAGGCCGTTCACGCACGCTCCTATTCCTCGATCTTCTCCACGCTCTGCTCGATGCCGGAAGTGGACGACGCCTATCGCTGGTCGGAAGAAAACGCCTTCCTCCAGGAAAAATCGCAGCTCATCCTGCAGGAATATCGCGCCACCGATCCGCTTCGTAAGAAGGTCGCGAGCGTCTTCCTCGAAAGCTTCCTGTTCTATTCGGGCTTCTATCTGCCGATGTACTGGTCGAGCCGCGCCAAGCTCACCAACACCGCCGACCTGATCCGCTTGATCATCCGCGACGAGGCCGTGCATGGCTATTATATCGGCTACAAGTTCCAGCAGGGACTGAAGAAGGTTTCCGAGGCCGAGCGCGAGGCGATCAAGGATTTCACCTTCGGCCTGCTGTTCGAACTCTACGAGATCGAATCCAAATATACCGAGCAGCTTTACGATGCGGTCGGGCTCACCGAGGACGTGAAGGCCTTCCTGCATTATAACGCCAACAAGGCGCTGATGAATCTCGGTTACGAGGCGCTGTTCCCGCCGGAAGCCTGCAAGGTAAACCCGGCGATCCTTTCGGCGCTGTCGCCGAACGCCGACGAGAACCACGACTTCTTCTCCGGTTCCGGCTCCTCCTATGTCATCGGCAAGGCGATCGCCACCGAGGACGACGACTGGGATTTCTGATCCCCTTCAGCAGAGTCCGGGCATTTTTACGGCCAGGCGGAAACGCCTGGCCGCGTCAGTTTGACCGGTTCGCCAGCAGCGTGCTGGCCCCTTCCTCAAGGCTCGGAACGGCGACGATATAATCGACCTTGTCGGCCTTCCACGCTTTCAGGAACTTGTAATAGTCCTTGAACACCAGGCAGCCATGGGAATCGCCCGGCGTGCGCAGCATGTAGGTGTGGGCGAGAATGCCGGTGCGGCCGAGCGGATTGGTGCCGTCGACAGAGGTCATGCGCAGCGCCGGCACGCCGTGGAACAGCGATTCGCGCATCGTCAGCTTGTAGGTCGCCGCCGGCACCGCGCCGGCCATCTTGACATGGGTGCCGTTCGGGTTGTCGCGATACTTGCCCTTGCCGGAATGGGCTTCCATCACCTCGCCGTCCGGCATGTAGACCTTGGCAGCGGAGATGTCATAGACGGCGACCTTCTTGGTGCGGCCGGGAACCTCGCCCATGATTTCGTCGAGATCGTCGTGACCGAAATCGGCATAGGCAAGCTGCATGCCTGCGGGCCGTTTGGCGGGCACCGGCACTTCACCCGGCGAGAGACGGGAGGAATCGGCGCCCTGAAGCACCAGTTTGAAGGCATCGTCGGCATTGGTGTCGCTGCTCGGGGCGAGCGCGGCAAGGGTGGTGGACGGGGCGGCGGGCGTCGGGACCGCCGCCGCTTTCGGCTGAAGCTCGGGCGGAACCCCGGCAAGCGCGATCTCGGAGCCGGCATTATCGGCGATCTGGCGGCCGACCAAGCCGCGCTGGAGATCGGCGAGCGCCATACGGCCGGCCTGCTCCAGCCGGCCCGCCAGAAGGGCCTGCCTGATATCATCCGGAGCGAGCGCCGGCTTCGCGCGGGCCTGGCCGGTCCTTGCGGCAAGCAGGCGCGCTTCCTTGGCGCTCTGGGCGCGCTCGGGCGCCTTGAACGCCGGGTTGACCGTGAGGCTGATGCCACGCGAGGAGGCGAATTCGGGCTTGGAGACCGTCGCCGAGATGATCGGCGATGAGGCGATGGTGATGATCGCGCCGCCGGCGATCGCCGCCATGATGCCCGCGAGCGAAAGCCGCAGCAAGCCGTTCCTGCGATCACGCCCGGGGCGGGATTTCGAATTCTTGATCGACGTCACGAAACACACTTCCTACGCAAAACTCAAAGACGGTGTGACAGGTGCCAGTCGGAAAAATACTGCGCGCAGGGTAAATTTTTCATTACGACCGGAGCGGACGGTCAGAGACTGACGGGTGTCACGACGGCCTGAACAGGCGGAGGCGCCTTTGGTTGCCGGGTTTTTGCGGACGGAAAAAAAGTTGCGTGGCGGCATGCGGGCTTGGTCCTCTAACACTGGATTTGGCCTTCTTGGTATTGGGTCATTTGACCTTTACGTTTGCGTCACTGGGCTCAAGGAGCGCCTAGAACCCAAAATGGGAGAAAATGCGGCCACTCCAGATAAAGCCCGAAAATGCGGCAGGCTTGAGGACGGTGCAGTTGCGGCGGTCTTTTTAGCCAACACTTGCGGAAGCCGCGGGAATGCTGTCAAAGTCGACTTTTCGATGATGTGAGGACAGCCGGTTTTTGCGGGAGCGGGGGCATCGCTTCGGTCTCGGGACAGGTGTGTCCGGATTTTTACGAGGCTCTTTTGATCGAACATTTTCATCTTGTGGCGACAATGGCGATTATCGTCGGGACGATCGGTCTTTATTCCCTTGACCGTTTCCCGATCGAAGCGGTGTCGCTCGCCGCGCTCGGCATGCTTCTTGTGCTGTTCGGCGCGTTCCCGTTTACTGTGGAAGGCGGAAGGCCGCTGCCGATCGAGGATATGCTCGCCGGCTTCTCCTCGCCGGCGCTGGTCACGGTGCTGGCCCTCCTGATCGTCGGCCAGGGCCTGTTCGCGACCGACGCGCTGGAGGGCGTGACCAACCGGATCGGCCAGTTCTACGGCGCCAATCCGCGCCTGCTGATCATCATGATCCTGGCGACCTGCGGCATGACCTCGGCATTTTTGAACAACACGCCGGTCGTCGTCATCTTCATTCCGGTGCTGGCCTCGCTTGCCGCGCGGTTCCGCCTGCCGCCCTACCAGATCTTCATGCCGCTCTCCTTCATCACCATTCTGGGCGGCATGACCACGATGATTGGTTCCTCGACAAACCTGATCGCGGCCGGCATCGCCAGTCGCGAGGGCGTCAATCTCGGCTTTTTCGATATCACCGGCATGGGCGCTATTCTCGCCGGCGCCGGCGCTGTCTATGTGCTGTTCGTCATGCCGCGGATCTTCACCCGGGAGCGGTCGCAAAAGCGCTTCGAACAGGAAAGCGCCGGCACCCAGTTTCTGGGCGAGGTGGTTCTGCTCGGCGAAAGCCGCTATGTCGGGGAACGTGCCCGCTCGGGCTTCTTTCCCGTGCTGACGCCGATGTCGCTGCATGCGCTCGTGCGCGATGAGAAGGTGCTGCTGCCGCCTTATGACGACGGCCTGACGCTGCAGCCGGGCGACCGGTTGCAGATGACGGGCACCCGCAAGGGGTTCATGGATCTTCTGGCCAAGGGCGAGATCAGCCTCGCGGCGCCGCCGGACGGGACCCTGCCGACGTCGGAACGGCGGGTGGGCGCGCATTATCATCTGGCCGAAGCGGTGATCACGCCCGGTTCGCTGTTCGAGGGACGCACGGTGCGCTTCAGCGGCATTCAGCAGCGCTTCAACATCGCCATATTCGGTGTCCGCCGCAAAAGCCGGATGGCGCGGACGCCGTTCTCGCAACTGCGTTTCGAGGCGGGCGATACGCTGCTGATCGGCGGTCGCGAGGACGATCTGCGCGCCATGCGCGGCAACCACGATATCCTTCTGCTCGAGCATTCGGCCGAAAGCGTGCCGCCGCGCGACAAGGCGCTCTTGGCGAGCGGCATCTTCGCGGCGATCGTCATCCTGTCGGCCACCGGTATCACGCCGATGGTGGTCAATGCCGTTACCGGCGCGCTTTTGATGATCCTGTTCGGCTGCCTGACGCTGCAACAGGCCGCCCGCGCTTTCGACCGGCAGATATACCTGCTCGTCGGCGCGTCGATCGCCATGGCGACGGCGCTTCAGGCAACCGGCGGCGCGCAACTGATCGCGGAAGGCATCGTCGCGCTTGGCGGCGGCTCCTCGGCGTGGCTGATGATCGTGATGCTGTTCGTCGGCGTCTCGATCCTCACCAATGTGCTTTCCAACAATGCGGCGGTCGCGCTGTTCATCCCGATCGGGCTCAGCATGGCGCGGCAGATCGGCGCGCCGCCGGAGGCCTTCGCCGCAGCCGTGATCTATGCCGCCAACTGCTCGTTCGCGACCCCGATCGGCTACCAGACCAATCTCATGGTCATGGGGCCGGGCCACTACAGTTTCGGCGATTTCATCCGTGCCGGCGTGCCCTTGATCGTGCTGCTCACCGTGGTGTTCGCGTTGACGGCGCCCTGGTATTACGGGCTGTGATCCCTGCCATGGACCTTCAGTTCAGGCTGGTCCAGTTCGCCGATTTGCAGATCAGCTTGCCAAGGATGCAGCCGCGCGTCTCCATCGCCGCGCCGTCGAGCGAGATCTCCATGGAATAGGTGAGGCTGCGCCGCACATCGCGTGCCCGGCCCTCGTAGCGCGACGGCCCGACCGGGTCGACATCCATGACCAGCGTATCGCCGACGCGCTCGTTGCGCGTGCCGGGCCTGACCCAGACATTGGTGGCGCACAGGTCGTCGCCGCATTGCTCGACCAGCACCCGCGCCTTGCCATCGCCGCGCGCCCACACGCCGGCAAGGTCGGAGGCTTCTGCAAGCCCGGGCGCGGCCGCCAGCGGAAGCGCAAGCAAAAATGAGGTTCTCCGGTTCATCCCTGTCTCCTCTCACGGTTTTGCGCGCGACCGGCAAAGGCGGGTCTTTGCGCGGCGCGCATCAACAACAACCAGACAAGGGGAATTACGGGAGAAAACACCTGCCGGTTCGCTCGGCGGCGTTTTTATTGTCGGGCACGCTATCGGGAAACGGAGCCCGATGGGGAAGCCAGATGATCGAGGCCGGCGGTGCGGCACCAGCCTTCGAGAGCCTCGCGGATAGCCGCCTGCGGCGGGCCGTTGCGGTTGAAGCCCCACCAGATGATCGCGCCCTGCCACAGGCTCGCCATCTGCCGGCCCAGCGCCGGATTATCGCCGAGCCGGCGCGAAAGCGCGGCCGAAAGTCTCTCGCCCCAGGCCCTGCCGCGTGCCCTCAGCGCCGGGTTGCGCATGTCCTCGCGCAGAAGCGGCAGGCCGCCATCGAGGCCATGTTCGGCATCGGGCGTGAGATGCAGAAGCAGGTCGATCGCGCCACGCGGCGAGACCGGAAAGGCGGCATCGGCGGCGTCGGTTGCCTCATCAAGCCGGTCCCAGGCAAACATCAGGATGGCCTCGACCATCGCCGCGCGGTCGCCGAACCGCTGTACAAGCGTGGGCGCGGAGAGGCCGCTGCGCGCGGCGGCTTTGGCGAAGGTCAGGTTGTCCGGACCGGTCTCGGCGATGGCGTCGAGCAGCATGGCGAGAAGGGCCGGTTCGGAAATTGACTTGTTTCTGGGCATGAGACATTTATGAATGAACATTCATTTATAAACAAGGAGCGCTTATGGCAAAGATTGTGGGTTATATCGCAACCAGCCTCGACGGGTTCATCGCCGGACCGGAGGACAATCTCGATTGGCTGTTCCGCTATGACGGGCTCGATCTTGGCGAACACGATTACAATCTCTTCCTGGGGCGGATCGGCACCCTTGTCATGGGGCGGGGCACGTATGACTTTCTGGACCGTGTGGAAGGCCCCTGGCCCTATGAAGGCAAGCGGGCGCTGGTCGTGACATCACGCCCCATCGACCGTCCGAAGGGGGCAATCGAGACGAGGACGGACGTCGACAGCCTGATCGCGGAACTGCGCGCGCTCGACGATGGCGATGTCTGGATGCTCGGCGGCGGAAAACTGCAGATGGCGTTCATCGAGCGCGGCGCGCTCGACGAAATCGAAATCTATGTCATGCCGGAACTGATCGGCGGCGGGTCGCCACTGTTTCCGGCGACGGGGTTTGCGGCGCAGCCGCGCCTGCTGAGCGTCAAGGCGCTCGACCGGGGCTGCGTCAGGCTGCATTACAGTTTTGCTGACCCGGCTTCCCGATAGTCGAGCCCGATATCGAGCACGGGGGCGGAATGGGTGAGCCAGCCGATCGAAATCAGGTCGACGCCGGCCCTCGCCACCGCGCCGGCGGTCTCGGGCGTGATGCCGCCGGAGGCCTCGGTGATCGCGCGGCCGGCGACGATCGAAACCGCTTCAGTGAGCGTTTCCGGCGACATGTTGTCGAGCAGCACGGCGTCGACGCCCTCATCCATCGCCTCGCGGAGCTGGTCGAGCGTGTCGACCTCGATCTCGATCTTGACCATGTGGCCGGCATGCTTCCTGGCGGCCTGAAGCGCGGGACGGATGCCGCCGGCGATCGCGATGTGATTGTCCTTGATCAGCACCGCATCGGCGAGCGAGAAGCGGTGATTGCCGCCGCCGCCGGCCTTCACCGCGTATTTCTCCAGCGCGCGCAGCCCCGGCGTGGTCTTGCGGGTGCACACGATCGCCGCACCGGTGCCGGCGACGGCCGAGACGACCCCGGCGGTGACCGTGGCGATGCCGGAGAGGTGACCGAGGAAATTGAGCGCGGTCCGCTCGCCCGTTAGCAGCGCGCGCGAGGGGCCGGTGACGGTCGCGACGATATCGCCGGCCTCGACCTTGTCGCCATCCGCCACATGCCGGGTCATGACGATTGCGGGATCGACCAGCGCGAAGGCGAGTTCGGCGGCATCGAGGCCGGCGATCACGCCGGGCCTGCGCGCCGCCATCACCACGGTGGAACGATGGCCGGCCGGGATCACGGCATTGGCGGTGATGTCGCCGGCAAGGCCGAGGTCTTCCTCAAGCGCGCGGCGCACGGCGGGTTCGATGATCAGGCGGGGCAGCATATGTCAGGCACTCCGGGCGAGGGCGGGGCGCGCGGCGAGCGCGCGGGCATGGGCGAAAACGGCGTCAAGCGTCATCGTTCGACGCCGGCTTTCGGGGTTCTTCTGCGGAAAGTCGATGCGGGCATGGCCGCCGCGCGATTCTTCGCGCATCGCGGCGAACACGGCTATCGAGAGCGCGACGATCGCCGGGTCGGCGTCCGGGCCGTCGCCTTCTGCGAGCGGCAGCAGAGCGGCGATCGCCTCGCCAAGGGCGGCGTGATCGCGGGTGACGCCGAGCGCGCCGGAAACGATGCCGCGCACGGTGGCAAGCCCGGGGGCGGCGGGCAGCGCCAGTGCCGGGAGTGGACGTTCGGGCGCGGGCGGCGCGGCGGCGATATCGGCGGCGGCGGCAAGCCCGGTGACGGCGGCCTCCAGCAGCGAATTGCTCGCCAACCGGTTGGCGCCGTGAAGCCCGGTCGCAGCGCATTCGCCGACGGCATAAAGACCGCCGACCGAACTGCGGCCCGAAGCATCCACGGCGATCCCGCCCATGTGATAATGCTCGGCCGGACGCACCGGAATGAGATCGGTCGCCGGGTCGATGCCGGCGCGGGCGCAGATTGCGAAAATCTCCGGAAAACGAGCCCTGAAGCGGATGCCGAGCGCGGCCCGCGCATCCAGAAAAACGCGGCCGCCCCGGGCGATCTCGGCGGCGATCGCACGGGCGACGACATCGCGGGGCGCAAGCTCCGCGCCCGGCGTCGCGGCCAGAAAACGCTCGCCTTTCTCGTTCAGGAGCAAGGCCCCTTCGCCGCGCACCGCCTCGCTGATCAGCGGCAGCGGACGGATATCGGTTGCGAGCGCCGTTGGGTGAAACTGCACGAATTCCATATCGGCAAGGGCGGCCCCGGCGCGGGCGGCAAGCGCCACGCCCTGGCCGAAATTGCCCGCCGGATTGGTGGATGCGTCGTAAAGCCCGCCAATGCCGCCGGTCGCGATCACGATGCGCGCGGCCGCGAGCCGGAACGGTTGGCCATCCTTCACGCCGGAAAGCCCGCAGACCGCATTGTCGCGCACCAGCAGGCGGCGCGCCTCGGCCCCGGAAACGACCGTGATCGAAGGGGTCGCGGCCACGGCGCGCGTCAGCGCGGCGATAATGGCAGCCCCCGTTGCATCGCCGCCGGCATGGATGATCCGCCGGCTGGAATGGGCGGCTTCCAGCCCGAAGGCGAGCCTTCCATCGGGGGTGCGATCGAAGGCGACGCCATGGTGCTCGAGAAAGGCGATCGCCTCCGGCGCGCCCTGCAATATCCGCGCCGCCGCCTCGGCGTCGCAAAGCCCGTCCCCGGCCGCCAGCGTATCGGCAAGATGCAGCTCCGCGCTATCGTCGTCGCCAAGGGCGGCGGCGATGCCGCCCTGCGCCCAGCCGGTGGAGGTCTCGGCGCCGAGGTTCGCCTTGGTCACCAGCGTCACCGGCAACGGCGCCAGCGCAAGCGCCGTTGCCAAACCGCCGATCCCGGAACCGATGATGGCGATGGTCATACCGCGAGCATCCGCTCGACGGCGCGGCGGGCATCATCGGCGATCGCCGGATTGATGGTGATCTCGTGGCGCATCTCCTGAAGGGCGGTGCGGATATTGCCAAGCGTGATCCGTTTCATGTGCGGGCAGAGATTGCAGGGACGGACGAAGTTCACATCGGGGTGGTTGACCGCGACGTTGTCGCTCATCGAACATTCGGTCAGAAGCACCACCCGGCCGGGTTTGGTGTCGCGGACATAGTCCGACATGCCGGCGGTGGAGCCAGCGAAATCGGCCTCCGCGACCACCTCCGGCGGGCATTCGGGATGGGCGATGATGGTGACGCCCGGCCAGGCTTCGCGCATTTCGCGCACGTCGTCGGCGGTGAAAAGTTCGTGCACTTCGCAGTGGCCGCGCCAGGCGATCAGCTCGACATCGGTCTCGCGGGCGACATTGCGGGCGAGGTATTCGTCCGGCAGCATCAGCACTTTCGGCACGCCGAGCGATTCCACCACCTTCTTGGCATTGCCCGAGGTGCAGCAGATGTCGGAGGCGGCCTTCACCGCGGCCGAGGTGTTGACATAGGTGACCACCGGCGCGCCGGGATGGGCCTGTCGCATCAGCGCGATATCCTCGGGCGTGATCGAATCCGCCAGCGAACAGCCGGCCCCCATGTCGGGGATCAGCACGGTCTTTTCCGGGTTCAGGAGCTTGGCGGTTTCGGCCATGAAGTGGACGCCGGCGAGCACGATGACATCGGCGTCGACCCTTGTGGCCTCTCGGGCCAGCGCCAGGCTGTCGCCGACGATATCGGCGACGCCGTGGAAGATTTCCGGCGTCTGGTAGTTATGGGCGAGGATGACGGCGTTGCGCTCCCGCTTCAGGCGGTGGATCGCCTCGATATCGTCGGAAAAGCTCAGCCATTCCGCCTTGGGAATGACATGGGCGACGCGGTCGTAAAGGGCATCGGCGGAAAAGGGCGCGTTCATCTGCGTTATCTCCTGTGTTCGGCCCGGCGCGGAAGAATCGGGGAAGCCGCGCCGGGCCTGCCAGGGGAGGCGTTGGGGAAACCTCGCGCTGGTCGATTAATACTCAATCTGAGTATATCATGGGCGCAAGCATTACGCCCTTATTGAGGGGGAGTCAAGAACGCGCGAGCGGGAGCCTTGAAAGCGTCAGCGCCCGCTCCTCGACAATCGCGTGGCGATAGCGGTAGAGCCTGGCCGGGCGGCCGCCGGCCTTGTCGGAGGTCTGGCCGGTTTCCTCGATCAGGTTCTGCTGGTCGATCTGGCGGCGGAAATTGGGCTTGTGCAGCTTGAGGCCCGCCAGCGCCTCGACGCATTTCTGAAGTTGCAGCAGGGTGAAGCTTTCCGGCATGAGTTCGAAGATCACCGGCCGGTATTTGATCTTGGCGCGCAGCCGCGCGATCGCGGTTGCGAGAATCCGGCGGTGATCGGCGGCCATCGGCTTGCCGAACCAGAAGGCCGGCGTCTGTCCGGCCTCGGCGATCAGCCCCGCCTCATACATCAGCTCGAAGCGCTGCAGCACGAGTTCCTCGTTCCAGGCCATGCCCTCCATGCCGAAGGCGAAGCGGATGCGCTGGCGGCGTTCGGCGCGGCCCGGCCGCTCGCTCATCGCCCACTGCATCATCAGGTCGCTGACCTGTTCCAGGATTTCCGGTCTGCCCTCGCGCAGGTCCTCCCACGGAAAATAGGTGTACCAGTCCTTCCACAGCGGCCCGCCGCCGCCGGGCGGCGGCTGTTCGCGCACAAGGCCCAGATAGCTGATCGAGATGGTGCGCTCGCCATCGAACCCGCGATCGCGGTCGGCGAAGGTGTAGAGCTGCTCGAGATAGCCGACGGGGTGCCCGGTCTGTGCCCTGATCCAGGAATTGAGCCCGCCCTGCAGCGTGCGGTGGCCGTTTTCGAACGGGCCGGAGGGCAGCGCCGCCCCCATGCGCACGGTCATCACCCGCGGCGCATCATTGGTGAGCGCGGTCAGGACGGCGATCAGTTCGGCATGGACGCGGGCTTCGGTCACGGGCGCTCCGGATGGGTATCGGGGCAGGATATCACCATATCGAGAATGGCAGTACGTCATGAAATCAAGGGCGGGTCATCTCAGACTTTCGCATGATTGGCAAATGGCGGCCTGCTTGTATGGTCGCCTGTGGAAAGCAACTTTCGGCAACGCCGCGCCTATTGTCGTGAAAGAGAATTACGCGCTTTGCCGCCACATTTTGCCAAAAATAAGCAGGTCACGGAAAATTCAAGGATTTCATGTGTTTGCCACGCCTGACGCGAGAGCGGTAACATGTTTTTTGATTGCATGGTCAATAAAAAGCGCTAGTCTCGCCATCAGTGTGACGTCTGCGGTTGGGCGCGGACCCGCATGAAGTTCAGCATAATTCGGGATCGTGACAGGGCGAAAAAGCCGGGAGCGGTGCCGGAAAGTGCGAAACCTTTGGCGGCGAGATGCCGTCGACGATATGAACCACAAGGGGAAAATGATGAAGAAACTGAAGGCTTTGGCGCTCGCCACGAGCGTTTTCGTATCGCTTGGCGGCGCCGCCAGCGCATCAACGCTGGTCTACTGCTCGGAGGGCTCCCCCGAGGGCTTCGATCCGGCGCCCTATACCGCAGGCACGACATTCGACGCCTCCTCGCGCGCCATCTACAATCGCCTCGCCGAATTCAAGCACGGCTCCACCGAGGTCGAACCCGGGCTTGCCGAGAGCTGGGACGTTTCCGATGACGGGCTGGAATACACCTTCCACCTGCGTCCGGGCGTCAAGTTCCAGACGACCGACTATTTCACCCCGACGCGCGAGATGAACGCCGACGACGTGATCTTCTCGTTCATGCGCCAGATGGATGAATCCAGCCCCTGGTACCAGTATGCGCCGGGCATCTCCTGGGAATATTTCAACGGCATGTCGATGCCGGACCTGATCAAGAGCACCGAGAAGGTCGATGACATGACGGTCAAGTTCGTGCTCAACCGGCCGGAAGCGCCGATGATCGCGAACCTCGCCATGGACTTCGCCTCGATCATGTCGAAGGAATATGCCGACCAGCTTGAAGAAGCCGGCAATCTGGAGCAGTTGAACCAGAAGCCCGTCGGCACCGGCCCGTTCACCTTCGTGAACTACCAGCAGGATGCCGTCATCCGCTACAAGGCCAATCCGGACTACTACAAGGGCAAGGAAGATCTCGACACCCTGATCTTCGCGATCACCACCGACGCCGCCGTCCGTCGCCAGAAGCTGGAAGCCGGCGAGTGCCAGATCATGGTCTATCCCGCGCCCGCCGATCTGGAGGCGCTGGAATCCAATGACGACATCACGGTCATGGCCAAGGAAGGCCTGAATGTCGGCTATCTCGCCTACAACACCAAGGTCGCGCCCTTCGACAATCCGAAGGTCCGCAAGGCTCTGAACATGGCGGTCGACAAACAGGCCATTCTGGAATCGGTGTTCCAGGGCGCCGGCGAGGTTGCCAAGAACCCGATCCCGCCGACCATGTGGTCCTATAATGACGACGTGCAGGACGACCCCTACGATCCCGAAGCCGCCAAGGCGATGCTGGAAGAGGAAGGCGTCACCGATCTTTCGATGAAGATCTGGGCGATGCCGGTGCAGCGTCCTTACAATCCGAACGCCCGGCGCATGGCCGAGCTGATGCAGGCCGACCTCGCCAAGGTCGGCGTCGATGCCGAGATCGTGTCCTATGAGTGGGGCGAGTATCTGGCCCGGTCTTCGGCGGAAGATCGCGACGGCGCCGTGCTTCTCGGCTGGACCGGCGACAATGGCGACCCGGACAACTTCCTGGCTGTGCTGCTCGGCTGCGATGCCGTGGGCGGCTCCAATCGCGCCCAGTGGTGCTACGAGCCCTTCGAGGAACTGATCCAGAAGGCCAAGGTCACCTCCGACACCGAGGAGCGCACCGAGCTTTACAAGGAAGCGCAGGTGATCTTCAAGGAACAGGCGCCGTGGAACACGATCGCCCATTCCAAGGTGTTTATGCCGATGACCAATTCGGTCGAGGGTTTCGTCATGGACCCGCTCGGCTATCACCGCTTCGATGATGTAACCATCGCCGAATAAGGCCTCGCACAAGAGAAGGGGGCCGAAAATGCGGCCCCGGTTTGCAAGAACCTCTCCCCGATCGGGAGTCACCCTCGGGCTTGACCCGAGGGTCCAGGCAGCGCCCACCGCGTCGCCTGGATGCTCACCAGAGCATGACGCCTTTCGGGATGGCAGGCCGAAAAGCAAGCCGGATGCCGGTCATGCGGCCCCCTTCCGTTTTCGGGAATCGTCATGCTCAGATTTCTGTTCAGCAAGCTTTTGCTGATTGTCCCGACCTTTATCGGGATCACCATCGTTGCTTTCGGCTTCGTGCGCGTCCTGCCCGGCGATCCCGTCCTGCTTCTGGCCGGCGAACGCGGCATGGACCCCGACCGCTACCAGAAGCTCCTTCACCAGTTCGGCTATGACCGCCCGATCGTCGTTCAGTATCTCGATTATGTCTGGGGTCTGCTGCATGGCGATTTCGGCGTTTCGATCGCCACCAAGCAGCCGGTGTTCCAGGAGTTCCTGAACCTGTTTCCGGCCACCGCCGAACTTGCGATTTCCGCGATGCTGCTCGCCATCATCATCGGCATTCCGGCGGGCATCATCTCCGCGGTCAAGCGCGGCTCGGTGTTCGACCAGGCCACAATGGGCATAGCGCTCACCGGCTATTCGATGCCGATCTTCTGGTGGGGCCTGCTGCTGATCATCCTGTTTTCAGGGATTTTGGGCTGGACGCCGGTCTCCGGCCGCATCTCGCTGCTCTATTATTTCCCCTCGGTCACCGGCTTCATGACGATCGATTCGCTGCTCTCGGGCGAAAAGGGCGCGTTCACCTCGGCGCTGTCGCATCTGATCCTGCCGTCGGTCGTACTCGCCACCATTCCGCTAGCGGTGATTGCCCGCCAGACGCGCTCGGCGATGCTGGAAGTGCTGGGCGAGGACTATGTCCGCACCGCCCGCGCCAAGGGGCTTTCCGGAAGGCGCGTCATCGGCATCCATGCGCTCAGAAACGCGATGATCCCGGTCATCACCACGATCGGCCTGCAGGTCGGCATGCTGATGGCCGGCGCGATCCTGACCGAGACGATCTTCTCCTGGCCGGGCATCGGCAAATGGATGATCGATTCGATTTCGCGCCGCGACTATCCGGTCGTCCAGGGCGGGCTGGTGCTGATTGCCGGTCTCGTCATGCTCGTCAACCTGCTCGTCGATCTCGCCTATGGCCTCATCAATCCGCGCATCCGTCACCAATAGGAGCTCAGCCATGTCAGACAGCACGCTGGGCCAGCCGGTCCAAAAACGGAATATCCGCCTGCAGATGCTTACCGAATTCTGGCACTATTTCAGCCAGAACAAGGGGGCTGTCGCCGGCCTCGTGGTCATCGTCCTTCTGGTGCTGATGGCGGTCTTTGCGCCGCTGCTCGCGCCGCATAATCCCGATCAGCAATATCGTGACATGTTCCTGACCCCGCCATTCTGGCAGGAGGGCGGAACGCTGACCTTCCCGCTCGGCACCGATGCGGTCGGCCGCGACATGCTCTCGCGGCTGATCTACGGGTCGCGCTATTCGCTGGTGATCGGCCTCGTGGTCGTGTCGGTGGCGCTGCTGCTCGGCATCACGCTCGGGCTGCTCGCCGGCTTCTTCCGCGGCTGGGTCGATGTCGCGATCATGCGGGTCATGGACGTGATCCTGGCCTTCCCGCCGCTGCTTCTGGCGCTGGTTCTGGTCGCCGTCCTCGGCCCCGGCCTGTTCAACGCCATGATCGCCATCGCGCTCGTGCTGCAGCCGCATTTCGCGCGGCTGACCCGGGCGGCGGTGATGGCGGAAGCGCGCCGGGAATATGTGGTCTCGGCCCGCGTTGCCGGCGCGCGCAATCTGCGCCTGATGTTCAAGACCATCCTGCCCAATTGTCTGGCGCCGCTGATCGTGCAGGCCACGCTCTCCTTCTCCAACGCCATTCTGGAGGCAGCAGCGCTCGGCTTTCTCGGCATGGGCGCGCAGCCGCCGACGCCGGAATGGGGCACGATGCTGGCGGAAGCGCGCGAATTCATCCTGCGCGCCTGGTGGGTCGTGACCTTTCCCGGCCTCGCCATCCTGATCACGGTTCTGGCGATCAATCTCGTGGGCGACGGCCTGCGCGATGCGCTCGATCCCAAGCTGAAGCGGAGCTAGGCTCATGGAACCACTCCTCGACGTTCAAAATCTCTCCGTCAGCTTCCCGACCGCGAACGGCGAAACCACGGTGCTGCACAATGCCTCCTACCGGATCCACAAGGGCGAGGTGCTGGCCATTGTCGGCGAAAGCGGCTCCGGCAAGTCGGTCGCCATGCTCGCCGTGATGGGGCTGTTGCCGCCAACGGCGACGGTAACCGCCGACAAGATCACCTTCGAGGGTCGCGACATCGCTGATCTTTCGCCGAAGGCGCGCCGGAAGATCATCGGCAAGGATATCGCGATGATCTTCCAGGAGCCGGTCGCGAGCCTCAATCCGTGTTTCACCGCCGGCTTCCAGATCGAGGAAGTGCTGAAGCAGCATACCGACCTCGACAAGAAGGCCCGCCACGCCCGCGCCATCGAACTGCTTCAGGCCGTCGGCCTGCCCAACCCGGAAGACCGGCTGAAGGCCTATCCGCATCAGATGTCGGGCGGCCAGTGCCAGCGCATCATGATCGCCATCGCCATGGCCTGTTCGCCGAAGCTCCTGATCGCCGACGAGCCGACGACGGCG
>NZ_DEPM01000060.1:5946-7507 GCF_002358775.1 Martelella sp. UBA3392 | reverse complement strand
CGGATGACGATCGATTACCGGGAAGAAGACGTCACACTCGGCGATGGCAGCACGGTTTCGCTTCGCCACCCCACCTATGGCGTGGCGGACCTCGCCTACGGCCCGCTTGGCGAGGACACCACGCTCTCGCCGCGCATTGCCAACCCGATGATCGGTCTCGGGTTGGTGCAGGCGATCGAGCCCGCCGATATTCTGGCCCATGCCGACCCCGACGATGCCGATGGCGACGGGGTTTCGGGCCGTCCCAACATCGTCAGCGATACAGTGACCGGCGAAGTCAAGCTCGGCCGCTTCGGCTGGAAGGCGCAGAACGCGACGATCCACGACCAGTCCGTCGGCGCGATGAGCGGCGATATCGGCGTTTCCTCGCCGGATGCACCGAACCCTTACGGCGATTGTTCCGAGGCGGAAGCTGCGTGCCTGGCCATGCCTACCGGCGTTCAGCCACGCCTCGGCGATACCGAAGCGCCCGATCCGGTGATGGAGCTGATCACCTTCTATGCCGAAAACCTCGCCGTCCCCGCACGCCGCGATGTTGATGATCCTGAAGTTCTGCGCGGCAAGCAGGTCTTCTACGAGGCCGGCTGCACCGCCTGCCACGCGCCCAAATTCGTCACCAGCCGCGAGGCGGAAAACCCGGCGCATCGCTTCCAGCTGATCTGGCCCTATTCCGATTTCCTGCTGCATGACATGGGCGAGGGGCTTGCCGACGGTCAGCAGGTGGCGATGGCGAACGGCCGCGAATGGCGCACCGCCCCGCTCTGGGGCAACGGGCTGACGGAAGTGGTCAACGACCATTCCTTCTTCCTGCATGACGGCCGCGCCCGCAACCGCACCGAGGCGATCCTGTGGCATGGCGGGGAAGCGCAAACCGCGCGCGACAATTTCGCCAATGCCGCGAAAGAGGATCGCGACGCGCTGATCAAATTCCTGGAGTCGCTGTGAAACAGTTTATCGCCGCAACCCTCGTCATCCTTTCAGCCGGCAGCGCCGCCGCCATGAACCGGGACGCCGTGCCCGGCGTGCTGGAACAGGCGGTCGATGGCTTCATCCGCCCCGGCTACCAGAATTTCGCCGCCGCCACCGGGACATTGTCGGAGGCCGTCGAGGCCTTTTGCGCCGCCCCGGACGAGACCAGCTATCAGGCCGCAACGGCGGCCTTTGACGAAACGGTCGCGGCCTGGTCCGCGATCGAGATCGTGCGCACCGGCCCGGTGCTGGAGGACCATCGCTTCGAGCGCATTCTCTATTATCCGGACCGCAAGAGCATCGGCCTGAAACAGGTGCAGGCGGCGATCATCGAGCAGGATGAAACCGCGCTCGATCCCGACTATCTGCCGCAGAAAAGCGTGGCGATGCAAGGCCTGCTGGCGCTCGAATTCGTGCTTTACGGCACGCAATATGAGACCATGTTCGAAGCCCCCGACAGCTATCGCTGCCGCTATGGCGAGGCGATCGCGACCAACATGGATCGCGTCGCCGGCGAACTGACCGCCGCCTGGGAGGCGGAGGACGGCGTCGCCGATGCCTGGAAGCATCCCGGCCCCGACAATCCGCTGTT
>NZ_DEPM01000060.1:0-5515 GCF_002358775.1 Martelella sp. UBA3392 | reverse complement strand
CGGGCCGAATTTCGCCACCCGCGCGATCTACTGGCGCTCCGAGAATACATGGCCCTCGGTGCTCGCCAATCTCGATGCGCTGCAGGCGCTTTTGAATGAGGCCGGCATGGAGGACCTGCTGGACGAGGACGTCCGCTCGATCGTGTCCTCGATCAACTTCCTGTTCTCCTCGCTCGACGGCGTGGTCGAGGGCATGAACCCCGATATCAGGGTTGTTCTCAACGATCCGGATCAACGGGCGAAACTCGATTACATCATCCTGAACCTCAAGGATGTGATCCTGCGGCTGAATAACAATTACGGCGGGGCGATCGGCCTTGGGGCCGGTTTCTCCTTCTCCGACGGAGATTGACATGCCCGCCCGCTCGGCCCTGATCGACCGCCGCAGTTTCGTGAAGGCCGCGGGCAGCCTGTTCCTGGCCGGGCTTTCCGCGCCCGCCGCCTTCGCTTTGGAGCGCGCCGATGCGGTCTATGCAACGGGCATCAGAACGCCGGATGGCCGGTTCGCGCTGGCACTGATGGCGGAAGACGGCGCGTTCATCTCGCAGGTCGCGCTGCCGGACCGGATCCACGGTCTCACCGTTTCGCCGGCGACGGGCGCGGTGGCGGCGTTTGCCCGCAGACCCGGAACCTTCATTCTGGTGTTGCCGCCCTCGGGCGCGGAGACCATCATCAACGCGATCCCCGACCGGCATTTCTACGGGCATGGCGCATTCTCACCGGATGGCCGGTTTCTCTATGCCAGCGAGAATGATTTCGACAACCGGCGCGGCGTGATCGGCATCTATGATGCCCGCCAGAACTATATCCGCATCGGCGAATATCCGACCTATGGCATCGGGCCGCATGATCTCTCCGTGACGCCGGATGGCCGGTTTCTGATCGCCGCCAATGGCGGGATCGAAACCCATCCCGATTTCGGCCGCACCAAGCTCAACCTCGATCACATGGAACCGTCGCTGGCGCTGATTGATGCAGCCAACGGGGCGCTCGTCGAAAAGCACGCGTTGCCCGCAGCCCTCAGCCAGCTTTCGACCCGGCATCTGGCACTGGGGGAAGAAGGCCGCATCTGGTTTGCCTGCCAGTTCGAGGGGCCGCGCAACGAGACGCCGCCGCTGGTCGGCCACATCGCTCCCGGCGAGGTGCTTTCCTTCACGCCGCTGCCGGAGGATGTCACGATCGGGCTCGGCAATTATGTCGGCGCGATCGCCGCCAACCCGCGCGACGGGCTGATCGGCCTGACCTCGCCCAAGGGGCTGGTGGTAACGCTGGAGGAGGCGACCGGCCGGGTGGTCTCGACCGGAAAGCTTGAAAACGCCGCCGGCATCGCCGACGCCGCGCATGGCTTCGCCGTCGGCACCTATGACGGTGTATTCGCCGGCGCGCATCACGCGGCCGCTTTCGACCAACATGCGGTGCGCCTCATTGGCAATTCGGTCTAGCAACACTATTTATGCCGTCATGAAAAACGCAAAAGCCATTCACGCACTCTTTATTGTTGTCGTCCTTGCGGCCGGCCTTCTGTCCGGCTTCCTCAACATGCCGGGCGAATGGTATGCGTCGCTCGCCAAGCCGCCCTTCAATCCCCCGGACTGGCTGTTTGGCCCCGTCTGGACGGTGCTCTATGTCTTCATCGGCTGGGCCGGCGCCCGCAGTTTTCTGCGTCGCGACGAGTATCCCAGAGCATTTGGCCTCTGGGTCGTGCAGTTCGTGCTGAACATAGCCTGGATGCCGGTCTTCTTCGGCCTGCATATGATGGTTCCGGCGCTGATCATCATTGTCGCCCTGCTGCTCGCCATCCTCGCCTTCATCGGCAACACCCGGCAGCATGACCGCCTCTCGGCCGCCCTGTTCGCCCCCTACGCCCTCTGGGTCGCCTTCGCGACGCTGCTGAACGCCGCGCTTGTTTACCTCAACTGAGCTTGTCGCTTGTCGGAAACGCTGCGGCATGGCAGGTTTGGAGGACGGTATCCACCTCCCGCCCCGTGGCCTGGATGCTCGGGTCAAGCCCGAGCATGACGCATGTGGGGAGGTAGAGCCGTTCGGTGAAGCTGTTCACCAGCGCCTCCTTCCGGGTCATCCTCGGGCTTGACCCGAGGATCCATGGGGCGGTTGCTACCGGGCGGTGACCGAGGAAGAGGAAGGGCAGGTGTGCGGTTTCCGCAGCCGGTAAAGGCAAGGCATTGGCAGAATTCGAACATGGCGATTTTCACGCGCGGATCGTGAACAGTTTCGCAAGCCAGGGTGCTATGGAGATGCTCGGCGCGGAGCTGACCCGCATCAGCCACGGCGTCGTCGAGATCGAACTGCCCTTCGATACCAAACTGACCCAGCAGCATGGCATTCTCCATGCCGGCGTGATCGCGACCGGGCTCGAGACCGCCTGCACCTATGCCGCCTATACCATGATCGATACCGACGCCTCGCTGCTCACCATCGAGTTCAAGGTCAACCTGCTGTCGCCGGGCAGGGGCGGCCGATTCCTGTTTCGCGGCGAGGTCACCAAGCCCGGCACCAACATCATCGTCACCGATGGCCGCGGTTACGTGATCGGCGACGGCCCCGCCAAGCTGATCGCCTCGATGTCCGGCACTTGCATGGTGCTGCGCGACCGGGAAGGCTTTGAAGGTTGATGCGGGTCGAACTGATCGCCGGCAAGAACGTGCTGTTCGTGATGGCCGCTTCGGCCGAATATGGCGCGCGGCTCAAGGCTCGGATCGCGCCGCTGATGACCGGCATCGGCCCGGTGGAGGCGGCGGTGCGACTGACCAGGACGCTTGCCATGCTGGAACACGCCGACGCCGCGCCCGATCTGGTGGTATCGCTCGGTTCGGCTGGCTCGGCAACGCTGGAGCAGACCGAAATCTATCAGGCCTCCTCGGTCTCCTATCGCGACATGGATGCCTCGCCGCTCGGTTTCGAAAAAGGTCGTACGCCTTTCCTCGACCTGCCGGCGGAGGTGGCGCTGCCCTTTACCATTCCCGGCCTGCCGCGGGCGCGGCTTTCCACCGGCGGTAATATCGTGTCGGGCGCCGCCTATGATGCCATCGATGCCGATATGGTGGACATGGAAACCTTCGCGCAGCTGCGCGCCTGCCATGTTTTCAACCTGCCGCTCGTCGCCCTGCGCGGCATTTCCGATGGCAAGGCCGAACTGAAGCAGGTCGATGACTGGACGCAATATCTGCACATAATCGATGAAAAACTGAGCCTCGCCATCGATCGGCTGGAAACCGCCATTGAAACGGGCGCGATTCCCCTATAAGGCCGGTTTTTAGCTTTCACCGACAGGAAGGCCCCAGCCGTGACCCCAGAGATTTCCCATCCCGATTCCGTCCTGATCATCGATTTCGGCAGTCAGGTGACGCAGCTGATCGCGCGGCGTGTGCGCGAAACCGGCGTCTATTGCGAGATCGTTCCGTTCCAGAAGGCAGAGGAAGGGTTCGAGCGGCTGCAGCCCAAGGGCGTGATCTTCTCCGGCGGGCCCGACTCTGTCACCCGCGAGGGCTCTCCCCGCGCACCGCAGGCCGTGTTTGACAGCGGCGTGCCGATCCTCGCCATCTGCTACGGCCAGCAGACGATGTGCGTCCAGCTCGGCGGCGCGGTCGAGGGCGGCCATGCTGCGGAATTCGGCCGTGCCGATGTCGAAATCCTGAAGGCCTCGCCGCTGTTCGAGGGCATCTGGGAGGTCGGCAAGAAATATCCGGTGTGGATGAGCCATGGCGACCGCGTCACCGTTGCCCCGGAGGGCTTCGAGATCATCGGCGTCTCGCCGAACGCGCCGTTCGCGATCTGCGTCAACGAGGACAAGCGCTATTACACCACCATGTTCCACCCGGAAGTGGTGCATACGCCCGATGGCGGCAGGCTGCTCGCCAACTTCGTGCACAAGATCGTCGGGCTGAAATCCGACTGGTCGATGGCGGCCTACCGCGCCGAGATGGTGCAGAAGATCCGTGACCAGGTCGGCGACAGCAAGGTGATCTGCGCGCTTTCGGGCGGTGTCGACAGTTCCGTTGCCGCGCTCCTGATCCACGAGGCCGTCGGCGACCAGCTCACCTGCATCCTCGTCGACCACGGTCTGATGCGCAAGAACGAGGCCAATGAAGTGGTCGCGATGTTCCGCGAGCACTACAATCTTCACCTGATCCACGTCGATGCGGTCGACCGTTTCGTCGGCGAGCTCGAAGGCGTGGCCGACCCGGAAACCAAGCGCAAGATCATCGGCCGCCTGTTCATCGAAACCTTCGAGGACGAGGCGAAGAAGCTCGGCGGCGCTGATTTCCTCGGTCAGGGCACGCTCTATCCGGATGTGATCGAAAGCGTGTCCTTCTCCGGCGGCCCCTCGGTCACCATCAAGTCGCACCACAATGTCGGCGGCCTGCCCGAGCGGATGAACATGCAACTGGTCGAGCCGCTGCGAGAACTGTTCAAGGACGAGGTCCGCGTGCTCGGCAAGGAACTCGGCCTGCCGGACAGCTTCATTGGCCGCCACCCGTTCCCGGGGCCGGGGCTTGCGATCCGCTGCCCCGGCGGCGTGACGAAGGAAAAGCTCGACATTTTGCGCGAGGCCGACGCGATCTATCTCGACGAAATCCGGAAAAACGGTCTCTACGACGTCATCTGGCAGGCCTTCGCCGTGCTGCTGCCGGTCCAGACCGTGGGCGTGATGGGCGATGGCCGCACCTATGAATATGTCTGCGCGCTGCGCGCCGTCACCTCGGTTGACGGCATGACGGCCGATTTCTACCACTACGACATGAACTTCCTCGGCAAGGCCGCCACCCGCATCATCAACGAAGTCCGCGGCATCAATCGCGTCGTCTACGATGTGACAAGCAAGCCGCCGGGCACGATCGAGTGGGAATGATTCAGGCCCATCCGAACGTCGCCGATTTTGCGCTGAAATACGATCTAACCAACTGAAAATAAAAATAAATTCCTTCTATGCCTATCGACATCTATCGGTGGGCATAGATCGCGTTTGGCAGCCTCGCTGACGGGCCTCGCCCCCATTGATCAAACGGAAAAACGAAAGTACCGTCAGGAGTAATGAGGCTCCTGACGGTACTTTTTCTGATATAAGACGCTGAATTATAAGCGCTTTCTACGCCGTAGGCCTCCAAAAACTGCGTGACAGTACTTTTCCGCAAGGACGCCCTAAATGTTGACCGATGCAGCACTCAAGTGCTTGAAACCAAAAGACAAAATGTACAAGGTATCTGATCGTGACGGCATGTATGTGCGCGTTGCACCGTCGGGCACCATCTCGTTCAGGCTCGACTATCGGCTGAACGGCAGGCGGGAGACCCTCTACCTCGGTAGGTATACCCGTGACGGGATATCGCTCGCCAGGGCTCGCGAGTTATGCATCGACGCGCGGCGTGCGATCGCCGAAGGGCGGTCTCCCGCCATCGAGAAGCAGCGGGAGAAGCGCCGGATCAAGGAAGCAAAGAGCTTCGGCCAGTTCGGCGAGAAATGGCTGACCAATGCAACCATGGCCGACAGTACGCGC
>NZ_DEPM01000208.1:0-11571 GCF_002358775.1 Martelella sp. UBA3392 | reverse complement strand
GCGATTCCCCTGCCCTTGAGGGGGGAGATTGTTTGCTGCCAAGCCCATACATCTTCAATGTCAGCAACAGACGGCGTACACCACGATCCATCTGCGACACCGTATAATCTGGCGAAGCCTTGTTTGCGTTGTTATATGACAACCGACAACGACAACAATGGAAAGACTGCCGATGTCAGAAATGCATGCCGCTTGGCCGGACAAACACCCCAGCGTCGCCTTCGGCAAGGTCGGCGTCCTGCTCGTCAATCTCGGCACGCCGGACGGCACCGACAAGGCTTCGATGCGGCGCTATCTTGAGGAGTTCCTGAAGGACAAGCGCGTGATCGAATGGCCGCGGGCGCTGTGGTATCCGATCCTCTACGGCATCGTTCTGAACCGCCGCCCGGCCAAGGTCGGCGAGGCCTACAAGCTGATCTGGAACAACGAGCTGGATGAGAGCTATCTGCGCACCTATACCCGCAGCCAGGCCGAAAAGCTCGCCGCGCAGTACGCGGACACGCCGAACCTCGTGATCGACTGGGCGATGCGCTACGGCCAGCCGTCGATCCCCGCGCGGATCGAGGCGCTGAAGGCGGCCGGCTGCGAGCGTATCCTGATTTACCCGCTCTATCCGCAATATGCCGCCTCGACCACGGCGACGGTCAATGACAAGGCGTTCGAGGCCCTGCTCGACATGCGCTGGCAACCGGCACTGCGCACCGTGCCGCCCTATCACGACGACCCGGTCTATATCGATGCGCTGGCGAAATCGGTCGAAAACCACCTCGCCACGCTCGACTGGGAGCCGGAACTGATCATCACCTCGTTCCACGGCATTCCGCAGTCCTATTTCAAGAAGGGCGATCCCTATCACTGCCAGTGTCAGAAGACCGCGCGTCTGTTGCGCGAGCGGCTCGGGCTTTCCAAGGACAGGCTGATGATCACCTTCCAGTCCCGTTTCGGGCCGGAGGAATGGCTGCAGCCCTATACCGACAAGACCGTCGAGGCGCTGCCGAAAAAGGGCATCAAGCGGATCGCGGTGATGAATCCCGGCTTTGTCTCCGACTGTCTGGAGACGCTGGAGGAAATCGGCGAGCAGGCCCGCGAAAGCTTCATGGAGCATGGCGGCGAGAAATTCACCCATATTCCCTGTCTCAACGACAGCGACGAGGGCATGCGGGTGATCGACCACGTGGTTGCGCGCGAGCTGTCGGGCTGGGTAAATTGAATAACAGCCGGAGAAACCGGCCGAAGGAGGAAACGACATGGAAGCACTGACAGGATTTTCCATCACGATCATCATACTGGCGGTGCTGATCCTTCTGACGCTGTTCGCCGGGATCAAGACCGTGCCGCAGGGCTATGGCTATACCGTGGAGCGTTTCGGCCGCTACACCCGCACGCTGACGCCGGGCCTCAACCTGATCATCCCGTTCATCGACCGGATCGGCAAGCGCATCAGCATCATGGAACAGGTGCTGGATGTGCCCGAGCAGGAGGTCATCACCCGCGACAATGCCAGCGTCGAGGCCGATGCCGTCTGCTTCTACCAGATCCTCAATCCGGCCTCCGCCGCCTATCAGGTCGCCCATCTGGAGATGGCGGTCCTCAATCTGACCATGACCAATATCCGCTCGGTCATGGGCTCGATGGATCTCGACGAACTGCTCTCCAACCGCGATTCCATCAATGAGCGCCTGCTCCGTGTCGTCGATCTGGCGGTCGAGCCGTGGGGCGTGAAGGTCACGCGCATCGAGATCAAGGATATCCGCCCGCCGGCCGATCTGGTCGAGGCCATGGGCCGGCAGATGAAGGCCGAACGCGAAAAGCGGGCGCAGATCCTCGATGCCGAGGGACACCGCGCCGCCCAGATTCTCCGCGCGGAAGGCTCCAAGCAATCCGCCATTCTGGAAGCCGAGGGCGAGCGCGAGGCCGCCTACCGCGAGGCCGAGGCCCGCGAACGGCTGGCCGAGGCCGAGGCCAACGCGACCCGCTCGGTCTCCACGGCGATCGCCGAAGGAGACGTCACCGCGATCAACTACTTCGTGGCGCAGAAATATACCGAAGCCATGGCGGCTATCGGCACCTCGACGAATTCCAAGATCGTACTGATGCCGATGGAGGCTTCTTCCCTCATCGGTTCGCTGGGCGGCATCGGCCAGATCGCCAAGGAAGTCTTCGGTGGTGATGACGGCGGCAAGGCGGCAGCAACGCCGCCGCCCCACCGCTCGACCCCATCGGTGCGCCCGCCGCGCTCCAGCAAGGAAAGCTGACGGCGATGGAGCTGCTCGTCTTCTTCGCCGAGTCCGGTCCCTGGGGCTGGTTCATTGTTGGCCTCTTGCTGCTGGTGGCCGAACTGATCGTGCCGGGCGTGTTCCTGATCTGGGTCGGGATTGCGGCCCTGATCCTTGGCCTGTTGTCGCTGCCCTTCCAGGGCTTCGGCTTCTGGGTCTGGCAGTTGCAGCTTGTGCTCTTCGCCGTGCTCGCCTTCGTGAGCATCCTCGTCGGGCGGCGGGTGCTTTCGCGCCGGGACACGACCTCCGACCAGCCGCTGCTGAACCAGCGCGCGGCGAGCCTCATCGGCCGCACCGCGATCGTCAGCGAGGCGATCACCAACGGTCGGGGCCGCATCAAACTGGACGACACGACATGGACGGCGGAAGGGCCGGACGCGGCTCAGGGCGCCAAGGTGCGCATCACCGGCAATGACGGCGGCAAGCTGGTTGTGGAACCGGTGTAGAGAAAAGCAGACGCTTGAAGCGCCATAGCGCCCGCTCGGAAAGAACCTAAAAATCCGAAAGCCGCGTCTTAACCGCGCCGAGCGCGCTGACCATGTCGGCGAAGCTCTGGCGCAGGCGGTTTTCCATTTCGCGGCCGATATCGGGATATTCCTCGATCAGACGCAGGAACTGTTCGCGCCGGATCAACAGGAGCTCCGATGGCGCACTGGCGCGGGCGGCGAAACGATGGGGCACGGGGCTGATGAGCGCTGCCTCGGCCAGCAGGCTGCCGGGTCCTGCAATGCCGGCGGAACGCCCGCCCGCCTCAAGATCGAGATGGCCGCTTTCGAGCATATAGGCGCCCGCGCTGTCCTGATCCTCATCAAACAGCCTGTCGCCTGCATCAAGTGAAAGCCGTGCGATGGTGAAGGCGATGAGGCGAAGCTGCTCGGCCGAAAGACCCGAAAAAAGCTCCGCGCGGCGCAGCGTCGCGATGTCGTCAGACAGTGCCATCTCGTCCCCCTTCCCCGAACCGGCAAAGCCGTATCAGGGCACCAGCTTGTAGCCGCCGTTTTCGGTCACCAGAATACGCGCGTTCGACGGATCTTCCTCGATCTTCTGGCGCAGGCGGTAGACATGGGTTTCGAGCGTGTGCGTCGTCACCCCGGAATTATAGCCCCAGACCTCTTCCAGCAGCATGTCGCGGGTTACCACCTTCTGACCGGCGCGGTAAAGATAGCGGATGATCGAGGCTTCCTTTTCGGTGAGCCTGATCTTCTGGCCGTCCGCGGTGTGAAACAGCTTCTGGCCCGGCTTGAACACATAGGGCCCGACATTGAAGGTCGCGTCCTCGCTCTGCTCGTGCTGGCGAAGCTGGGCGCGGATGCGCGCCAGAAGCACGGCGAAGCGGAATGGCTTGGTGACATAGTCGTTTGCACCCGCTTCAAGGCCTAAAATGGTGTCGCTGTCGGTGTCGTGGCCGGTCAGCATGATGATCGGCGCCTTGTAGCCGTTCTTGCGCGCGATCTTCACCGCCTCGCGGCCATCCATGTCCGGCAGGCCGACATCCATGATCAGGAGATCGATCTGTTCCTCGCGCAGCATCTTCAGCGATTTGGCCGCGCAATCGGCGGAGCGGAGAATGAATTCATCGTAAAGCCCGAGCTGTTCCACCAGCGTCTCGCGCAAATCCGCATCGTCATCGACGAGAAGTATCGTCCGCTCTGTCATCCGCACCTGCCCTCTGCCTCGCATCCCCGAAGACCATTGCGATACGCCATGGCCGGGCGTATTGCTATGAAACTATATGATTTCACGCACAAAGCAAAAAAAAGTGAAGAAAACCAGCCGTTCCGCGACGAAAACACGGGGCGTGATCGTGGTGCGCCGCGTGCCGGGCCCCGCCCACCGCGCGATCCTCGCCTTCGGCCCGCTCCGCTTTCGGGCTGCAATCGGCCGGAACGGCATCACGGCCTTCAAGCGCGAGGGCGACGGCAGGACGCCGATCGCGTCAATGGCGCTGCTTTACGGCTATCGCGACCCAAGGCATCGGCAAGGCTGGCCGCATTCCGGATTGCGGATCATGGCGACCAAAGCCGATGACGGCTGGTGCGACGCGCCGGCCTCGCCGAATTATAACCGCCCCGTCCGCCTGCCTTTCGCCGCGAGCCATGAACGCCTGCAACGCGACGACGGCATTTACGACCTCGTGATCGTGATGGACTGGAACATGCGCTCGCGCGCCCGCAATCGTGGTTCCGCCGTGTTCTTCCACCTCGCCCGCCCGGATTTCTCGCCGACCGCCGGCTGCGTGGCGATCGCGCCTGAGGCGATGCGCGTTCTGCTGCCCCATCTGAGGGCGGGTACGCCGCTGAGGGTCATGGGCTGAAGTGGCTCAGATCCGCCCCGGCAGCACACGGTTGGGCGGGCGGTGGCCGTCGAAGAAGGTGCGGATATTGATAATAACCTTGTCGCCCATGTCGATTCGGCTTTCGAGCGTGGCCGAGCCCATATGCGGCAGAAGCACGGCCTTGCCCGCCTTGGCCAACTCGAGAAGCCGCGGATTGATCGCGGGCTCGTTCTCGAACACATCGAGCCCGGCGCCGGCGATGCGGTCCTCCTCCAGGCAACGGATCATCGCCGCCTCGTCGATGACGTCGCCGCGCGCGGTGTTGACGATGTAGGCCTCGGGCCTCAAGAGCGCCAGCCGGCGGGCCGAGATCAGGTGATAGGTCGCCGGCGTCGACGGGCAGTTGACCGACACGATATCGACCCTTGCAAGCATCTGGTCGAGGCTGTCCCAATAGGTCGCCTCCAGCTCCGCCTCGGTCTCCGGATTGACGCGGTTGCGGTTGTGGTAGTTCACCGAAAGCCCGAAGGCCTTGGCGCGGCGCGCGACCGCCGTGCCGATCCGGCCCATGCCGACAATGCCGAGCCGCTTGCCCCAGATGCGCCGTCCGAGCATCCATGTCGGGCTCCAGCCCTGCCAGCTATCCGGCGCGCTGCCGGCCAGAAGCCTGGCCCCCTCGGCAAGCCTGCGCGGCACCGCCAGCACCAGCGCCATGGTCATGTCGGCCGTATCCTCCGTCAGCACATTCGGCGTATTGGTGACGGTGATGCCCTTGCGGGCGGCCGCATCGACATCGACATTGTCGATGCCGTTGGAAAAGCTCGCGATCAGCTTCAGATTCGGGCCGGCCTTGTCGATCAGCGCGGCATCGATCGTATCGGTCAGCGTCGGCACCAGCACGTCGGCGCGGGCCATGGCCTCGGCGAGCCTTTCGCGCGAAAAGGGCCGGTCGTCATGGTTCAGCTCGACGCTGAACAGCTCCCCCATCCGCGCCTCCACCGAAGCGGGCAGCTTGCGGGTGACGACGACGACGGGTTTTCTGGGGTTATTCATCGGTTAACAGCTCATTAATCATGTCGGGCGATAATGCACATAATGAGGGCGCTTTTCCACCTGAAGCGGTTCTTCCCATGACGAAAACCGCTTCGGACACGTAAATCCCTCGTTGAAGGGGCAGGCGCGTGGCCGCAAACCCGCGCGAACAAAACACAACAGGCCGGGAAAACGGCATTCGAAGAGGTCATATGCGTCGTCTGGCAAGATTGCTGATCTGCACATTGCTTGTCTTCGCCATGCTGGAGCCGGCGATGGCGCAGACCGAGCGCAAGGGCGCTTCGGGCGGGCCGCTGCCGCGTTTTGCCATGATCAAGCCGGATCGCGCCCGCATGCGCGTCGGCCCCGGCTTCAACTACGCCACCAAATGGATCTACAAGCGTCCCGGCCTTCCCGTCGAAATCACCGAGGAATACAGCGTCTGGCGGCAGGTGCGCGATGCCGACGGCACCGAGGGCTGGATGCATGTCTCCGTGCTTTCCTCGCAGCGCAACGCCATGATCGCGCCCTGGCTGCGCAGCGCCAACGCGGACGACAAGAACTTTCTGGCGCTGAAGGCCGGCAAGGATGATTCGGCGCGCGATGTCGCAAGCGTGGAACCCGGCGTGATCGTGAATCTTGAAGAATGCGACGGCACCTGGTGCGAGCTCTCGGTCAAGGGCGTCAAGGGCTATATGCACCAGAAGGATATCTGGGGCGTCTATCCCAACGAAGTGTTCAACTGACGCGGCGCAAACCCGTCTGGCCCGGTCAGGCCTCCGGCTTTACCGCCAACACCATGTAGTTGACGTCGGTATCCTTCGAGCGGTTCCAGCTATCGGTCAGCGGGCTGTAGAACACGCCCTGCCGCTCCACGGGCGTCACGCCGGACGCCTTCAGCGGCGTCTCGATTTCCTCCGGGCGGACCAGCTTTTCATACTGGTGGGTTCCGGGCGGCAGCCAGCGCAGCACCCGCTCGGCGGCGAAGATTGCGAGCGCGCCGGCCTTCAGCGTGCGGTTGATGGTGGCGACGAACATCATGCCGCCCGGCTTCACCAGCGAAGCGCAGGTCGTCATGAAGAAATCGACATCGGCGACATGCTCGACCACTTCCATGTTGAGCACGATATCGAAGCTTTCGCCGTCTTCGGCCAGTTGCTCCGCCGTGACGGCGCGGTAGTCCACCGGCACGCCGCTTTCGGCGGCATGGGTGTTGGCGATACCGATATTCTTTTCCGCGGGGTCGATGCCCACGACGCTTGCGCCCATGCGCGCCATCGGCTCCGACAGCAGCCCGCCGCCGCAGCCGACATCGAGCACGCGCAGGCCTTCCAGCGGGCGGGCGGACTTTACGTCACGACCGAAATGGGCGCAGGCCTTCTCGCGGATATAGCTGATGCGCACCGGGTTGAACTTGTGCAGCGGCTTGAACTTTCCGCGCGGATCCCACCACTCGGCCGCCATCTTCGAGAACCACTCGACCTGTGCGTCATCGATCGTCGTCTTGCCGGCAGCCTCGGTCATCGGTTTCTCCAGGGTTGTTTCCCAAGGTTATAGGGGCGAGGGGGCGATGCGGCAAGGCGTGGGCGGGAGACAGATGCGCGCACCTGTCTCCCGCGAAGAGCCGATTTCGGCCGCTTAAGCCCGGATCACGCCGCCCGTCGATTTGCCGACATTGGCGACGATCTTTTTCGTCAGCGTCTCGAAATCCTCGTCCGTCAGCGTGCGCTCGGCGGGCTGGATCGCAACTTCGATGGCCACCGACTTCTTGCCCTCGCCGAGTGACGCGCCCTCGAAGATGTCGAAGACGGTGACACCGGTGATCAGCTTGCGGTCGGCGCCGGCCGCCGCGCGCTCGATCGCGCCGGCTTCCACAGTGCGGTCGACCACGAAGGCGAAGTCGCGGGTGACGGCCTGGAACGGCGACAGCGTCAGCGCCGGCTTGGTGCGGGTCGGCTTCTTCTTCGGCTCCGGCATGGCGTCGATGAAGATCTCGAAGCCGGCCAGCCTGCCGGAGACATCGAGCGCTTCCAGCGCCTTCGGGTGAAACTCGCCGAAATGGCCGAGCACGATCTTCGGACCCATCCTGATGGTGCCGGAGCGGCCGGGATGGTACCAGTCCGGCCCGCCCGAAACGATCTGGACATTGCCCATCGGCAGGCCGCAGGCTTCCAGCACGGCCAGCGCATCGGCCTTGGCGTCGAACACGCCAACCGCGCGGCCGGCGCCGGTGTCGGCGTTCGACCACATCCGGCCGGAACCGGAAAGCGTTGCCGTGCCGCGGCGGATGCCGCCGGCAACCCGGCGCTGGCCCTCCGGCCTGTCATTCTCATAGGTGGCGGCGACCTCGAACAGGGCGACATCGCCATGGCCGATCGCGGCATTGCGCCGGGCGGCCGTGAGCAGGCCGGGCAGCAGCGAGGGGCGCATGTCGGACATATCGGCGGCGATCGGGTTCGACAGCTTCAGCGAAGGCGCGCCGCCGCCGAAGAGCCTCGCCTGATCTTCCGGAATGAAGGACCAGGTGACCGCCTCCAGCATGCCACGCGCTGCAAGCTCGCGGCGCGCGGCGCGCGAGCGGATCTGCAGCGTGGTCAGGATCTTCTCATTGACAGCGCCAGCGGATGGCAACGGCTCCGGCCTGATGTTGTCGACGCCATGGATGCGCATGACCTCTTCCACCAGATCGGCCTTGCCCTCGATATCCGGCCGCCATGACGGCACCGTGACGAACACGCGCTCGCCCGCGCCATCGACGGTGAAACCAAGGCGGGTCAGGATATCGCTGCTCTCGCGCGGCGAGACATCGAGCCCGGTCAGGCGCTTCACCTCGGAGAACGGATAGTCGATCACCTTGGCCTGATAACCGTCATAGCCCTCGACCTTCTTCTCCGCGGCCGTGCCGCCGCAGAGTTCCAGCACCAGTTCGGTGGTGCGCTCCAGGCCGGGAACCATATATTCCGGATCGACGCCGCGCTCGAAGCGATAGCGGGCATCGGTGATGATGCCGAGGTCGCGGCCCGTGCGGGCGATGTTCATCGGGTCCCACAGCGCCGATTCGATCAGCACATCGGTGGTATTCTCGTCGCAGCCGGAGTGCTCGCCGCCCATGATGCCGCCGATCGACTCGACGCCGTTGTCATCGGCGATGACGACATTGTCATGATTCAATTCATACTCGCGCTCATCGAGCGCCAGCAGCGTCTCGCCAGCCTTCGCCCGGCGCACCACGAGCCCGCCCTTGACCTTGGCGGCGTCGAAGACATGCATCGGCCGACCCTGATCGAAGGTCATGTAGTTGGTGATGTCGACCAAAGCGTTGATGGGTCTCAGGCCGATCGCGATCAGGCGCTGCTGCATCCATTTCGGGCTCGGCCCGTTCCTGACGCCGCGCACCAGACGCAGCGCGAAGCCGGGGCAGAGATGCCTGTCTTCCGCCAAAAAATCGAGCGTAAGGCCGACCGGGGTTTCACCCTCGGTCTTGAAAGAGGGCGCGGGCCGCGCCTTCAGCGTGCCGAGGCCGGAAGCGGCCAGATCGCGGGCGATGCCGAAAATGCTGGTGCAATCCGGGCGGTTCGGCGTCAGGTTGATCTCGATGACCGGATCATCGAGCCCGGCATATTCGGCGAAGGAGGCCCCGATCGGCGCATCGTCGGGCAGGTCGATGATGCCGTCGTGATTGTCCGACATGTCGAGCTCTTTTTCCGAGCACATCATGCCGTGGCTCTCGACGCCGCGGATCTTGCCGACCGAGAGCGTGACATCGATGCCCGGCACATAGGTCCCCGGAAGCGCCAGCGCGCCGACAAGCCCGGTGCGCGCATTGGGCGCGCCGCAGACGATCTGAAGCGGCTTGCCGCCATTGACCGCCGGCCCGCCGTCAACCGTCAGCACCCTCAGCCGGTCGGCATCGGGATGCTGCTTCGCCTCGATGACCTTGGCGATGGTGAACGGCCGGTAGGCCGCCTTGTCGTCGACCTCCTCAACCTCAAGCCCGATCGTCGTCAGCCGCTCGCAGATCTCCGCAAGCGAGGCCTCGGTCTCCAGATGGTCCTTCAACCAGGACAGTGTGAATTTCATGATTTTAATCCAATTCGTCTGACAGCATTCGGGAAGAGGAGGTTATAAAATTTCAAGCTTACCCGTTGGGCGTCGAGAAACTTCACGGTAATAGCAATCTTCCTGCATCGACCAGTTCCAGATGACACCAACCTCTCCATGCGCCAACGGAATCCCTTCAATTTCTTGATCCAATGACAATTGGTAGCGTCCTAGCACTGTGGGCGATCTCCTACCAAAAAGCTTAGCGAGGACTTTAACTTCATAGTCTGTGCCAGAGTATGCGAAAGTGTGCTCGGCATCGACCGGATTGAAATGGTGATAGGCAATGTGGCCCGCCGATCCGATAAAGATCCCACTACCGCGCATCAAACCATGTCCTTCATCGTATCCCCACAGCGCAAACTCGAATTCGCCATCGGCATTCTTCACCAAAATAGAAAGCGCCTCGACCACTTGGCCGCGAACACCTTCAGAAAATAGAGCTGCTCTCAACATTATCTTCGGAACAGATTCCTCTTGTCGGTCATCCCACCCAAAATAGAAAATCATCGGCTGTGTGAGAAATACCCTTCCACGCCAAAACTGCGACACCCAAATATGCCCAGCAGAAAGCAACAGTGCCAAGACGGCAATTGCAGGAGTAAGCCACTCTAGCGGTATCGTCGTTTCGTTTATGCTCACCCTTTAGACTCCGCTCAATGCGCTCGCTTTGCCTTTCAGTTTCGGTTGCATGCTGCTTCTGCTTTTCTAACGCCCCCTCTGGGCGTCATCCTCGGGCTTGACCCGGGGATCCAGGTGTTTCCCCGCGACAGGCGTTTGCGCCAGACCCGCAACCTCCGCTCGCGTCGGAGGTGATTGGATGCTCGGGTCAAGCCCGAGCATGACGCAAGTGGTATTTCATCAAGCCACTTCCCTCGGCTCAACCGCGTTCGGATACTTCCACCCACTCAGCATCCCGCGAACGGACAGATCCTCATCGACATCCGGCCAGTGAACGCCATCCAGCATCAGCTCGACATTGTTCCGCTCGGCCGGGCTTGCGGCCAGAAGGCGGGGATACCACCAGAGCGGCGTCACCACTTCGCGATCATCGGCAAGTCGCACATGAACGTGGGCCGGATCGCACCATGCTGCGACCGGTCGCTCATGTTCAGGATATGGATCCGAAGAAGTCATCCCATGCCTCCAGAAACTCGACCTTGTGTTCTTCAACCACGGACAGAATACGCTTCACATCGACGGTATTGAAGCCTTTGCATTCCGCCATCTCGCCGGAATGGAGCCAGACCTTTGCCTTTCCGCCCTGACCGGACGCATGAATATGCGGCGGCTCGCCCATGTCCGAACCGTAGAAATGGAAGCGTATGCCGTATTTCTTCAGAACGGTCGGCATCCCTTCCTCACGTCTCTGCCCCGCGCCTGTATTCACCCAGCGTCTCCACCAGCCGGAACCGCTCGCAGATCAGCTCCATGTCCGGCTCGAAGCCGCCATTGCGGGCGAAATAGGCTTCGTGGCCTTCGCGCCAGTATTCGAGCGACAGGTCGCCTTCGCCCTCGTCGCGCGCGAAGTCCTCGTCGACCTCGTCAAACCGGCGAACCGTCACCTCGGTGGTCTCGATCACGGCAGCGGGCTTGCCGGCGCCGTCCAGCACCACGTCGCGGCGGCCGACTTCCGGCATCGGCTCCTGCGCGTCCTTCACATCCCTGAGCGCGGTGCAGGTCGCCGTCTTCTTGCCGGCAAGCACCAGCGCCAGAAGCTCGTCCTTCAGCGCCGGCGTATCGCCGAACGCGAACTGGACGGCGTCCTTGTAGCGTTCCGGAAGCGCGGTCATGACGACAGGCCGCCGAACAGCGTCGGGATGTCGAGCGGCCGGAAGCCGTAATGGCTCGTCCAGCGCTGGTCAGCGGCGAAGAAGTCGCGCAGGT
>NZ_DEPM01000016.1:22829-35602 GCF_002358775.1 Martelella sp. UBA3392 | reverse complement strand
CTCGGGCCGCAGGGCACGGCGGACAGGATCGCCAAGAACGCGATGTTCTACAAGACCTATCTCGGCAAGTGACGCGGGAAGGTCCGGCAGCATGCAGTTTGAACGTCTGATCGGGGGAGCCGCCATCATCTTCGGCGGTTTCCTTCTCTTCTACCTGATCCCCGATCAGGTCACCGCCAGCGCCGGGCCGATCGACCCGTCGCTGTTTCCAAGGATCGCGGCCTGGCTGTTCATCCTGCTCGGCGCGGTGCAGCTCGTCATGAAGCCGCGCGAGGCGGCCGGGTTCGACGGCTATGAGTTCATCCGTCTCGTCGGTCTCACCCTCGCCGTGCTTGTGGCGGCGCTCGCCATGCCGCGGATCGGCTTCCTGCCGTCGGCGGTGGCGCTGATGGCGGTGATCTGCGCCTTCATGTTCGAGCGGCGCTATGCCTGGCTTGCGGCAACCATCGCCGCCGTGCCGGTCGGCACATGGTTCGTCTTCGTCATCGTCATGGGCCGTCCGCTGCCCGCAATCCCGTTCTGAGAGCGCTCTGATGCCTGATTTTGCAACGATCATCGGCGGGCTGACGGATGCGCTCACGCTCACCAACCTTCTGTATATCATCTTCGGCGTCGCCGTCGGCCAGATCGTCGGCGCGATTCCCGGCATGACGCTGCTGATGGCGCTCGCGATTGCGATCCCGCTTACCTATACGCTCGACACGCTAACGGCGCTGGCCTTCCTGATTTCGGTCAACAAGGGCGGCACGGTCGGCGGCGCGATCCCGGCAATCCTGATCAACACGCCCGGCACGCCGGAATCGGCGGCGACCGCGCTGGACGGGCATCCGATGGCCAAGAAGGGCCGGCCGATGAAAGCGATGAAATATTCGCTTTATTACTCTGTCTTCGGCGACATTTCGAGCGACCTCGTGCTGATCACCATTTCCGCGCCGCTGGCGCTGGTGGCGCTCCGCATGGGGCCGATCGAGATCACCGCGCTGATGATCCTCGCCTTCACCGTGATCACCGGCCTTGTCGGCAATTCGATGGTGAAGGGGCTGATGGCGGCGGCGCTCGGGTTTCTTTTCGCCTCGGTCGGTATCGATCCGGGACTGGGCACGCCGCGCTTCACTTTCGGCTCGCTCGATCTCTATGACGGCCTGCCGCTGACGGCGATGTCGATCGGGCTGCTTGCCGTTTCCGAGATCTTCCGTCAGATCGCCGCGACCACGCGGGCGACCAGCACGGCCTCGCCGATCCGGGTGCGCTCCGATGATCCGGAGGACAGGGGCGTCACCCTTACCGAACTACTGGCCAACAAATATGTGGCGATCCGCGCCTTCGTGATCGGCACCGTGATCGGCGCGATCCCGGGGCTCGGGTCCGCGACGGCGGGATTTCTGTCCTATTCCGTCACCAAACAGGCGGCGAAGGACCCGGAAAGCTTCGGCAAGGGCGATCCGCGCGGCATCGCGGCGTCGGAAGCCGCCAATTCGGCGGTGGTCGGGGCCAATCTGATACCGCTTCTGACGCTCGGCATTCCGGGCAATATCGCCGCCGCCCTTCTGGTCAGCGCCTTCATTATTCACGGTGTCCAGCCTGGCCCGCTCCTGTTCGAGGAACAGGGACGGCTGATCTACGGCCTGTTCGGGGCGATGCTGATTGCCAATTTCTGCAATCTCGGCGTCGGCCAGGTCGGCATGCGGATCTGGTCGCTGGCGATCGCCGCGCCCAATTCGGTGGTCTATCCGGCGGCGCTGCTGCTCTGCATCACCGGGGCCTATGTGACCGCCGGTTCGATGTTCGGCGTCTACATCATGCTCGCCTTCGGCGTTCTCGGCTATTTCATGCAGCGTTTCGGCTTTTCGGTGGTTGCCTTCATCATCGGCTATGTGCTGACGCCGGAGCTGGAATCGAAGATGGTGCAGTCGATCCTGATCAGCCGCGGCGACCCGATGGTCGTGTTCCAGCACCCGATCGCGCTCGTGCTGCTGGCGCTCTCGGTGGTTTCGATCGTCTATCTGGGGCCGCGCAAGAGGAAGCCCAGGCCGGAGCCGGAGCCGGTCGAGGACTGACCGGCCGGGTCGCGCTCAGAGCTTTCTCAGCGCGACCGTTTCCACCAGATGATCGCGGCCCTTGCGCAGGATCAGATCGGCGCGCGGGCGGGTCGGCAGGATGTTTTCGATGAGGTTTTTCATGTTGATGTTGTTCCAGAGATCCTCCGCCGTCGACATCGCGTCCTCCTCGGTCAGCAGCGCATAGCGATGGAAATAGGAGGCCGGGTCGCGGAAGGCGGTCTGGCGCAGCTTCATGAAGCGCTCGACATACCAGTGGTGGATGAGGTCGGTGCTGGCGTCGATATAGATCGAGAAGTCGAAGAAATCCGATACCATCGGCACCATCCGGCCACCGGCCGGCAGATCGCGGGCCTGCAGCACATTGATGCCCTCGAAGATCAGGATATCGGGACGGTCGACGGTGACGAAATCGCCGGGCAGCACGTCGTAGCTCAGATGCGAATAGAGCGGCGCCTTCACATTCGGCATGCCGGCCTTGATCGCCGAGAGGAAGCGCAGGATCGCGGCGGTGTCGAAGCTTTCGGGAAAGCCCTTGCGCCGCATCAGCCCTTCCATCTCCAAGACGGCATTTGGATAGAGAAAGCCGTCGGTGGTGACGAGATCGACCTTGGGGCTCGAGGGCCATCGGGCGAGGAGCTGTTTCAGCAGGCGCGCCGTGGTTGACTTGCCGACCGCAACGGGGCCGGCGACGCCGATGATGAAGGGGGTCTTGGCGTCCGCCTCGCCGAAATTGAGGAACCGGCCGCGCTGGCGGAACAGCATCTGCGAGGATTCGACATGGCTCGACAGCAACCGCGACAGCGACAGGTAGATGCGCCGCACCTCTTCCAGCTCGATCGGGTCGTTCAGCGAACGCAGCTTGCGCACCTCCTCGGCCGTCAGCGTTAGCGGCGTATCGGCGCGGAAATGCGACCATTCCTCGGCGGTAAAGAAGCGATAGGGCGAGACCGTTGTGCCGGAACCATCACCGTCCGCGACAAGCGTTTCCTCGAAACCGGCGATCATGACGACGTGCGTCCCGCCTTCTCGGCGAGGCCGGACTGACCTGTCCGCCGGGCAAGCTCATCCATGACGTCGGAGAGCGGGATGTCGGCGATCTTCAAAACCACGAGAAGATGGAACAGCAGGTCGGCGCTTTCCTCGACAAGGTTCTCGCGGTCTTCGGCGATGGCCGCGATCACCGCTTCGACGGCTTCCTCGCCCAGCTTCTTGGCGGCCTTGCGCTGTCCGCCGGCAACCAGTTTGGCGGTCCAGCTTTCCTCGGGCGAAGCCGCGGCGCGGGTACTGACAATTGCCTCCAGATCGGCAAGCGTGAATTCTGACATGTCCTCTCCTTTGCCGTCAGTCGAGCCTGACGGCAATCCCGCTGTCAGCCATATACTGTTTCGCCTCGCCTATGGAATAGGTGCCGAAGTGAAAAATTGACGCAGCCAGAACGGCGGTGGCGTGGCCGTCGCGGATGCCTTCCACCAGATGATCGAGCGTGCCGACGCCGCCCGACGCGATCACCGGCACGGAAACCGCATCGGCGAGCGTGCGGGTCAGTTCGATGTCGTAGCCCGCCTTGGTGCCGTCGCGATCCATCGAGGTCAGCATGATTTCGCCCGCGCCGAGATCAACGACCTTCTTCGCAAATTTCACCGCATCGATGCCGGTCGGCTGGCGGCCGCCATGGGTGAAGATTTCCCAGGCGCTGTCGCCTTCGCCCGCCGGCGTCTCGCGCCGCTTGGCATCGATCGACACCACGATGCACTGATTGCCGAACTTGTCGGCGGCTTCCGCCACGAAATCCGGGTTCTTCACCGCCGCCGAATTGATCGACACCTTGTCGGCCCCGCAAAGCAGCAGCTTGCGGATATCGGCCACCGTGCGCACCCCGCCGCCGACGGTGAGCGGCATGAAGCAATGCTCGGCGGTGCGGGTCACAACGTCGAAAATGGTCTCGCGATTGTCGGAGGTCGCGGTGATATCGAGGAAGCAGAGCTCATCGGCACCAGCCGCATCATAAGCCTGCGCCGCCTCCACCGGATCGCCGGCATCAATCAGATCGACAAAGTTGACCCCCTTGACGACCCGACCGTCCTTGACGTCGAGACAGGGTATGACGCGGGCTTTGAGGGTCATCGCCGGTACCTTTACAAGAGTAAGCGCCTGAGGCTTGCTGGCAGTTCAGAATTGAGAATGGTTTGTAGGACGTTGAAGCGGAAAGGGCAATAAATTGCAGTTCAGCGATTACATTGTTTATGTCGATGAAAGCGGCGATCACAATCTCAGCGTCATTTCACCGAATTACCCGGTTTTCTTGCTGGCTTTCTGCGTTTTTGAGAAGGCCTCCTATATCGAAGCCACCGTGCCGGCGTTTCAGCGGCTCAAGTTCAAATGGTTTGGCCATGATGCCGTGGTATTTCACGAGCGCGAGATGCGGCAGCAGAAACCGCCTTTCGCGTTCCTTCAGAATCGAGATCGCAGAGATGCCTTCATGACTGATCTGAACGAGGTTATTGATCAGGCCGAATTTACCGTCATTGCGGCCGCTATTGATAAAACGCGACTGAAAAGCAGGTACGAGAGCCCCGGCAACCCTTACGAAATCGCCCTGAAGTTCTGTCTGGAGCGCCTTTATCGCCTGATGATTGACCGTCACTCAGAGAATGACTTAACCCATTGTGTTTTCGAGAAACGAGGAAAAAAGGAGGACGCAGAGCTGGAACTTGAATTTCGCAGAATATGCGACCGGTCGAATTATCACGGCGATGCCATGGATTGCTTTGATATTCGCTTTGTCGAGAAAACCGCAAATTCCTCTGGCCTTCAGATCTCCGATCTGATTGCCCGACCGATCGGGTTGCACGAACTGCGGCCAGAGCAGCAAAACAGGGCTTTTGATATTATCGAGCGTAAATTTCGCACAGGCGAAGAGGGAAGGTATCGCGGATATGGCCTCAAGAGCTTCCCCTGAAAAAGCGAAAGGCCCCGGAGCAACCTCCAGAGCCAGACGCCGACTGGGAACATCCCCCGGTCCACTTGACCTTAATATGAGGTCGCGGGGGCGAATTGTCAAGAACAGCGTTTGCATTCAACAGTTTAGCGCGTAACTGATTCGTTTCATTGGCCTTTCAGCAGCGCCAGTGCCTCCGCCGGATCGATCCGGCCATCATAGAGCGCGCGGCCGGAGATGGCGCCTTCGAGGATCTGGGCGTCCGGCTTTGTCATCCGGGCGATGTCGTCCATCGAGGCGAGACCGCCGGAGGCGATGACGGGGATTTCGACGGCGGCGGCCAGCGCCAGCGTTGAATCCCAGTTGATGCCGGTCAGGATGCCGTCGCGGTCGATATCGGTGTAGATGATCGCGGCGACGCCCGCGCCCTCGAAGCGCCTGGCAAGCTCCACCACCTCAAGCTCGGAGGCTTCCGCCCAGCCTTCCACCGCCACCTTGCCGCCGCGCGCATCGATGCCGACGGCGATTTTGCCGGGAAACGCCTTGCAGGCGGCCTTCACCAGTTCCGGATCGCGCACCGCCACGGTGCCGAGAATGACGCGGGCAAGACCCTTCGACAGCCAGTTCTCGATATGCTCCAGCGAGCGGATACCGCCACCGAGCTGTACCGGGTTCTTGGTCGCTTTCAGGATCGCGTCGACCGCCGCGCCATTCACGCTCTCGCCGGCAAACGCGCCGTTCAGATCGACCACGTGCAGCCACGAAAACCCCTGATCCTCGAACGCTTTCGCCTGTGCGCCCGGATCGGGATTGTAAATCGTCGCCTGCTCCATATCGCCAAGCTTGAGGCGCACGCACTGGCCGTCTTTCAGGTCGATTGCGGGGAAAAGGATCATCTGGTTTCGGTCTTTCGAATTGGTGCGGGGCAGCCTCAGGGCGCCCACGTCAGAAAATTGGTAATCAGCTTGAGGCCGAGGGTCTGGCTCTTTTCCGGGTGGAACTGGCTGCCGGCCTTGTTGCCGTCGGCGACGAAGGCGGTGACGGGGCCGCCGTAATCGGTGGTGGCGATCACCTGTTCCGGCCTCTTTGCGGCAAGGTGGTAGGAGTGGACGAAATAGGCGTGGAGGCCGTCCTCGCCGGTTTCGATGCCGTCGAACAGCGGATGCGGGGTCATCAGCGTCAGCGTGTTCCAGCCGATCTGCGGGATCTTGAGGTCCGGATCGGCGGGCGTGATCGGGACGACATCGCCGGCGATCCAGCCGAAGCCTTCCGAGGTGGTCTTCTCCAGCCCGCGCTCGGACATCAGCTGCATGCCGACGCAGATGCCGAGGAAGGGGCGGGCTTTCGCCTCCACCGCCTCGCGGATCGCCTCGACCATGCCGTCAACGGCGGCAAGGCCGGCGCGGCAATCGGCATAGGCGCCGACGCCGGGCAGCACGATGCGGTCGGCGTTTGCCACTACCTCGGCCTTGTCGGTCAGCACGATTTCCGCATCCGCGCCGCTCTCGCGGGCGGCGCGCTCGAACGCCTTGGTGGCCGAGCGCAGGTTTCCCGAACCATAGTCGATGATCGCGACTGTCTGGGTCATGGTTTCATTCCGGTGTTATGGCCTCAGGCCAGCATGCCCTTGGTGGACGGCACGCGGCCTTCCTGACGGGGATCGATCTCGGCGGCCGCGCGCAAGGCCCGCGCCACCGCCTTGAAACAGGTCTCGGCGATGTGGTGGCTGTTGGCGCCGTAATGATTGAGCACATGCAGCGTGATGCCGGCATTCTGGGCGAGCGCGTGGAAGAATTCGCGCATCAGCTCGGTATCGAAGGTGCCGATCTTCTCGCTCGGGAAGGCGACGTTCCACACCAGGAAGGGCCGGCCGGAAAGGTCGAGCGCCGCCTTGGTCATGGTCTCGTCCATGGCGAGGTCGATCGAGGCGTATCGGGTCACGCCGGCGCGATTGCCGAGCGCCTTTGCCAGCGCCTGGCCGATGGCGATGCCGACATCCTCCACGGTGTGGTGATCGTCGACATGCAGATCGCCCTTGGCCTCGATCGTCATGTCGATCAGCGAATGGCGGGAAAGCTGGTCGAGCATATGGTCGAAGAAGCCGATCCCGGTCGCAATCCGCGCTTCGCCGGTACCGTCAATATTGACGGTCACGGAAACGGCGGTTTCATTGGTCTTGCGCGCGATTTCCGCGCGGCGGGCTTCGGTCTGAGCGGCCATAATGCCTGATGCCTCCATCGAAACGGGATGATGCGCGTTTCTTATCAGGCGGAGTCTTGAAGCGCAAAAGAAAAGCGGGCGTGTTTCTTGCGCGCCCATTCTCGGCTAAGGGAGGAGCAATTGTCATTGAAAGCCCTGCCGATGCCTGCCGCCCAACGCCCCGCTTTGCTTTATTTCATCGCCGCCTTCGCCTCCGGCTGCGTGCTGGCCATGATGACCCATCTGAACGCGGTCATGAGCTTTTACAGCAATGCGATGTTCGCCTCCTGGACGGCCCATGCCACCGGCACGGTGGTGTCGATCGCGCTTCTCGGGCTTCTCGGCCTCAGGAAGCGTGCAGGCGCGGTGGAGGCGAAGCCTTCGATCCCCTGGTGGGCCTATCTCGGCGGCGTGTTCGGCGCGGCAACCGTGGTGTGCGCGGCACTCGCCGTCAACTCGCCGCTGGCGCTCTCCGGCACGATTGCGATCGGACTTGCCAGCCAGGTGCTGTTTTCGCTGGCCGCGGATTACTGGGGCTTTTTCGGCCTGCCGGCGCGCAGGCTCGACCGGCGCGATCTGGTCGTGGTGGCGCTGATTCTGGCCGGCGGCCTGCTGGTCATCATGGCGGGGGCCACGGCATGATCGCGGCGATCATCTATGCTATCGTCACCGGCGTTCTGGTGATCCTCAGCCGGCAGGTCAACGGGCGCCTCAGCCTCTCCACCTCGCCGATGACGTCGTCCTTCTACAACCATCTGGTCGGGTTCATCGTCATGAGCGCGGTACTGCTTGCGCTCGGCGGCCTGTGGCCATCATCGCTTGCCGATATCCCGCCCTATGCCTGGCTCGGCGGACCGCTTGGCGTCATCTTCGTCGCCGCCGGCTCCTGGGTGATCCCGAAGATCGGCGCGGTCAACACGGCGGTGCTGATCATCGGCGGCCAGATGATCGCCGGCGCGGCGATGGATATGGCGGAGGGGGTGACGGCCTCGCCGGTGCTGCGGTTCTCCGGCCTCGCGCTTATTCTGGCCGGCATTCTTCTGGCGCAGGCCCGTCCGAGAGCCTGAGCGGATTGCAAATGTGGCATGGCTGCCTACATAGGGAGCCGGAAAGGCCCGTCCCGATGGGCCGCAAGTGAGGTTTTTGATCATGAGCGAACACAATCCCTTCGGCACCATGCATGCCACCACCATCATCACCGTGCGCAAGGACGGCAAGGTGGTGATGGCCGGCGACGGCCAGGTCTCGCTCGGCCAGACGGTGATGAAGGGCAATGCCCGCAAGGTTCGCCGCATCGGCAAGAACGGCAATGTGATCGCCGGTTTTGCCGGCGCCACCGCCGATGCCTTCACCCTGCTGGAACGGCTGGAGCGCAAGCTGGAGCAATATCCCGACCAGTTGATGCGCGCCTGCGTCGAGCTTGCCAAGGACTGGCGCACCGACAAGTATCTGCGCAATCTGGAAGCGATGATGCTGGTCGCCGACAAGGACATCACGCTTGCCGTCACCGGCAATGGCGATGTGCTGGAACCCGAACAGGGCGTAATGGCGATCGGTTCCGGCGGCAATTACGCGCTTTCGGCGGCGCTTGCCCTGATGGACGGCGACAAGTCCGCCGAAGACGTCGCCCGCCGGGCCATGGAAATCGCCTCGCAGATCTGTGTCTATACCAATGGCAACATCATCGTGGAAACGCTGGATGCCGCATAGTGACGGCGTCATAGGCTTCCGCCCGCTTGCCGAGGATGATCTCGACATGATGGCCCGCTGGCTTGCGGAGCCGCATGTTGCCGCGTGGTGGCACCGTGCGGAAAGACAGGTCGAGCAAATGCGGTCCCATATCGACGACCCCACGGTCTCGCCCTTCGTCGTGCTGCTGGATGACGTGCCGTTCGGCTATATCCAGCTTTGCGATCTCGATCATGAACGCGACAACGAGCCGGCGCTCGAGGGCCAGCCCATGGGCACGTTCGGCATCGACCAGTTCATCGGCCCCGCCGACAAGATCGGCAAGGGCCTTGGGACACGGCTGGTTTCGGCCATGGCGGAGCGGGCATTGAATGACGGCGCAAGCCGCGTGCTCGTCGATCCGCATCCAGATAACGCGGCGGCGATCCGCGCTTACGAGAAGGCCGGCTTCGTCCGGCTTGGAACTTTCAGCATGACAAGCGGTCCGGCGCTGCTGATGGCCCGCGATCCTTGAGGAGCAGTGACAGATGACCAATTTTTCCCCCCGCGAGATCGTTTCCGAGCTCGACCGCCACATCATCGGCCAGCACGACGCCAAGCGCGCCGTTGCGATTGCGCTTCGCAACCGCTGGCGCCGCCAGCAGCTTCCCGATGATTTGCGCGACGAGGTGATGCCGAAGAACATCCTGATGATCGGGCCGACCGGCGTCGGCAAGACCGAGATTTCGCGACGGCTTGCCAAACTCGCCGGCGCGCCCTTCATCAAGATCGAGGCCACCAAGTTCACCGAGGTCGGCTATGTCGGCCGCGATGTCGAGCAGATCATCCGCGACCTCGTCGAAATCGGCCTCGTTCTGGTGCGCGAGAAGAAGCGCCAGGAAGTGCAGGCCAAGGCCCATGCCAATGCCGAGGAACGCGTGCTCGACGCGCTGGTCGGCAAGACCGCCTCGCCCGCCACCCGTGACTCGTTCCGTAAAAAACTGCGCTCCGGCGAACTCGATGACAAGGAAATCGACATCGAGATCAACGATACCGGCTCCGGCATGGGAGGCTTCGAAATCCCGGGCATGCCCGGCGCGAATATCGGCGTGCTGAACCTTTCCGAAATGTTCGGCAAGCAACAGAAGACCAAGAAGGTTCGCACCACTGTCAAGGCTTCCCATGACGACCTGGTCCGCGACGAGTCTGACAAGCTGCTCGATGACGAGGTCATTCAGCGCGAGGCCGTGCGCCTTGTGCAGGAAGACGGCATCGTGTTCCTCGACGAGATCGACAAGATCGCCGCCGGCGATGGCCGCATGGGTGCGGGCGTCTCCCGCGAGGGCGTGCAGCGCGACCTCTTGCCGCTGGTGGAAGGCACGACGGTTGCCACCAAATACGGCCCGATCAAGACCGACCATATCCTGTTCATCGCGTCCGGCGCGTTCCACGTCTCCAAGCCCTCCGACCTCCTGCCGGAGCTTCAGGGCCGCCTGCCGATCCGCGTCGAACTGCAGGCGCTGACCAAGGAGGATTTCCGCCGCATCCTGACGGAAACCGAGGCCAGCCTGATCCGCCAGTACAAGGCGCTGATGGAAACCGAGGAAGTCTCGCTCGACTTCACCGAGGACGCGATCGATTCGCTCGCCGATGTCGCGGTGCACCTCAACGCCACCGTCGAAAACATCGGCGCGCGCCGGCTGCAGACGGTGATGGAGCGGGTGCTGGACGAAATCTCCTTCACCGCCCCCGACCAGTCCGGTCAGGCGCTGACCATCGACAGCGACTATGTCCGCAAGCATGTCGGCGACATGGCCCAGGACACCGACCTGTCGCGGTATATTCTGTAAGGCCGCGCCGTGCGGAAGGGATGGCCGGGCTATCCCTTCCGCGCGATCACGAACGCCGCCTTCATCTTGGCGGGACGCCATTCCTCGACGATCGAAAACCCGGCCTGTCGCATCTCTTCCACCAGCGTGGCCTGCGAAAACACGCCGACATAGGGCGCCTTGCCGAACAGACGCATGACCGGCAGGATCGGGCGCAGGAAGCCAAGACCGTCGGCAATGCAGGCGGTCGAGGAGATGAACAGCCCGCCCGGCTTCAGCATGGCGTGAACCTTGGCAAGCACCGCCCGCCGGTTTTTAAGAAGATGCAGGATGGAGTGGGCCATCACGGCGTCATAGGGTCCGCCATCGATGTCCTCGACATCGCCCGCGCGGAACGCGACATTGGTGATGCCGGCCTTCTCCGCCTTTTCTCGGGCGATCGCGATCATGTTTTCCGAGATGTCATAGGCATCGATGCGGGCCACGGCCGGGGCGTGGTGAAGCGCGGTTGTGCCCGTGCCGCAGCCGAACTCCATAACCGTCATCTCCGGTGTGAACAGCGCGCCGGTCCGCTCCAGCTTGATCCGGTAGGTTTCCTCATCGGCAACCTTCTGCGCCGCATATTTTTCGGCGGATTTGTCCCAGAAACGGGTATCCCTGTCTTTCGCTGGTGTCTGCATCGCTCGTCGTCCTGTTTTCGGGGCGTAGGGTCGCTTGCCTGAAATCGGGTTGCGTTCGACCGTCTCGCTGCCTAGGCTGGCCCATGGCAGCGCGGCCAGACGCGGTGCACCCCGCCTTTATACACTCGGAGGAACATCATGGAATATCGCCAGCTCGGCCGTTCGGGCCTGAAAATCTCGACCATCACCATGGGCACCATGACCTTTGGCGGGGTCGGTTGGGCGAAGACGGTGGGCGATCTCGGCGCCGACGACGCAAGACGTCTCGTCGACATCTGCATCGACGCCGGCGTCAATCTGATGGATACGGCCGATGCCTATTCGCAAGGCGTGTGCGAGGAAATCATCGGCGACATCATGGACAAGCCGCGCCGCGACAAGATGATGATCGCGACCAAGGCGCGCTTCGCCATGGGCGACGGGCCGAACGATGCCGGCCTTTCCCGCCACCACCTGATCGCCGCCTGCGAGGCCAGCCTGAAACGCCTGAAGACCGATGTCATCGACCTCTACCAGGTCCATGAATGGGACGGGTTGACCCCGCTGGAGGAAACCATGGAGGCGCTCGACACGCTGGTGCGCCATGGCAAGGTTCGCTATGTCGGCTGCTCGAATTTCTCCGGCTGGCATATCATGAAGGCGCTCGGCATAGCCGAACGCGAGCACCGCCAGCGCTTCGTCAGCCAGCAGATTCACTACACGCTCGAAAGCCGCGACGCCGAAAACGAGCTGGTGCCGATCAGTATTGACCAGGGCCTCGGCATTCTGGTCTGGAGCCCGATCGCCGGCGGACTTCTGTCCGGCAAGCATCGCCGCAACCAGAAGGCCCCCGAAGGCACCCGCCAGTTCGCCGGCTGGACCGAGCCGCCGATCCGCGACGAGGAGCGGCTCTGGACCATCATCGACACGCTGGTGGAAATCGCCGATGCTCGCGGCGTTTCGGCGGCCCAGGTGGCGCTGGCCTGGACGCTGGGGCGCAGGGGCGTGACCTCGGTGATCATCGGCGGGCGCACGGAAGAACAGTTCCGCGACAACCTCGCCTCCGCCGACCTGAAGCTCACCGACGAGGAACGCGGCCGCCTCGACGCCGTCAGCCAGCCCTGGCTGCAATACCCCTACTGGCACCAGCGCAATTCGGCCAGCGAACGCCTCGGCGAAGCCGATCTGGCGCTGATCGCGCCTTATCTGGAAGGGAAGTAAGGCTGGACATAACCGCATAGCCCCCGGCCAATCTCCCCCTTTTGAGGGGAGGGCTATCGCATATGGCGTAGCAGCTTGCTCCCAATACTCTCTCCCGCTGGCGGGAGAGATGCCCCGAAAGGGGCAGTGAGGGTGGGGCAGTGCTTCAGATCGTGAGGGCGCTCGCGGTGATAGGCTCCCCCTCACTGTCGCTGTCGCG
>NZ_DEPM01000016.1:0-22486 GCF_002358775.1 Martelella sp. UBA3392 | reverse complement strand
TCTCCCCTCCGGGGCGAGAAGATTAGGGGGCTATGCGGGGAGACCATATGCGATAGCCCTGCTCAAAGGGGGAGATTGATAAAGGTGAGGCCTCGGGAGACGGCCATTTATGCCCAAATGGAAAAAATATTTGGCACTCATGCCGAATTGACCCCGCGCCCTTTGCCGCTAGAGTGGCGGCAATGACAGTTCCAGCCACAGGATGGTGATTTCATGGCGCGCATCGAGAAACACGGCCTTGCCTATGACAAGGCGCTTTATGATTTTCTGACCGAAAAGGTCCTGCCCGGCACCAATGTCGACGCCGACGCCTTTTTCGAGGGTTTCGCCGCGATTGTCGGCGACCTTGCGCCGAAGAACCGCGCGCTGCTGAAAACCCGCGATGCGATGCAGGAAAAGCTCGACGCCTGGTACAGGGAAAACGGCGCGCCTTCCGACATGGCGGCCTATGAGGCGTTCCTGCGCGAGATCGGCTATATCCTGCCGGAAGGCGATGACTTTTCCGTCACCACTGAAAATGTCGATCCGGAAATCACCACCATCGCCGGCCCCCAGCTCGTCGTTCCGGTGATGAATGCCCGTTATGCGCTGAATGCGGCGAACGCCCGCTGGGGCTCGCTCTATGACGCGCTCTACGGCACGGATGCGATCGCCGAGGATGACGGCGCGGAAAAGGGCAGGGGCTATAACCCGAAGCGCGGGGCGAAGGTCATCGCCTGGGCCAAGGATTTCCTCGACAGCAATTTTCCGCTCGCCGGCGGCAAATGGGCCGATGTCATCGGTTTCGGCTATGACAGCGGCGCGCTGATCGTGAAGACGGAAACAGGCGAAACCGGCCTTGCCGATCCGGCGCAGTATGCCGGTTTCAAGGATGAGGACGGCGATGCCTTCCGGCTCTATTTCGTCAACAACAACCTCCATGCGCTGGTGTTCGTCGATCCCGACAGCATGATCGGCAAGGACGACCCGGCCGGCATCGGTGACATCGCGCTCGAATCGGCCATCACCGCGATCATGGATTGCGAGGATTCCGTTGCCGCCGTCGATGCCGAGGACAAGGTCCTCGCCTATTCCAACTGGCTCGGCCTGATGAAGGGCGACCTGACGGAAGAGGTCACCAAGAACGGCAGGACGTTCACCCGCCGGCTTGCCAAGGACATCGAATTCACCGGCCCGGATGGCAATCCGAAAACTGTGCCCGGCCGGTCGCTGATGCTGGTCAGAAATGTCGGCCACCTGATGACCAATCCGGCAATCCTCGATGGCGAGGGCCGCGAGGTGCCGGAGGGCATCATGGATGCCGCCGTCACCGCGCTGATCGCGCTTTATGACATCGGCGAAAACGGCCGCCACATGAATTCCCGCGCCGGCTCGATGTATGTGGTCAAGCCGAAGATGCACGGGCCGGAGGAAGTGGCCTTCGCATCGGAACTGTTCGGCCGCGTCGAAAAAATCGTCGGCATGAAGCCGAACACGATGAAGATGGGGATCATGGACGAGGAACGCCGCACCACGGTCAACCTCAAGGAATGCATCCGCGCCGCGAAGGACCGGGTCGTGTTCATCAACACCGGCTTCCTCGATCGCACCGGCGACGAGATCCATACCTCGATGGAAGCCGGCCCGATGATCCGCAAGGGCGACATGAAGGGCGCGCCCTGGATTGCGGCCTATGAGGACTGGAATGTCGATATCGGGCTGGAATGCGGCCTCGCGGGACATGCCCAGATCGGCAAGGGCATGTGGGCGATGCCGGACTTGATGGCGGCTATGCTGGAGGCAAAGATCTCCCAGCCCAGGGCCGGCGCCAACACCGCCTGGGTGCCGTCGCCGACGGCGGCCACGCTGCATGCCACCCATTACCACGCCGTCAATGTCGCGAAGGTTCAGGAAAAGCTGAAGGATCGTCCGCGCGCCAGTCTCACGAACATCCTCTCCGTTCCGGTGGCGGTGCGCCCGAACTGGGGCCCGGAGGAAATCCAGGCGGAGCTCGACAACAATGCCCAGGGAATTCTGGGTTACGTCGTGCGCTGGATCGACCAGGGCGTCGGCTGCTCCAAGGTGCCCGACATCAACGACATCGGCCTGATGGAAGACCGCGCCACGCTGCGCATCTCCTCCCAGCACATGGCGAACTGGCTCTATCACGGCATCGTCAGCGAGGACCAGATCGTCGCGACCATGAAGAAAATGGCCGCCGTCGTCGACCGCCAGAACGAGGGCGATCCGCTCTATCGCCCGATGGCCGGACACTTTGATGAATCGATCGCCTTCCAGGCCGCGCTCGACCTGGTGCTGAAGGGCCGCGAACAGCCGAACGGCTACACCGAGCCGGTGCTGCACAAACGCCGTCTGGAGCTGAAGGCAAAGGACGCGGCCTGAGGGGCGGGCCGATCCGCGCAACGTAAATAAAGGGGCTGTGTCATGCCGCATGGCCCCAAAATTCTTCTCGCCCGGGCAGGGGAGATGTCGCGACAGTGGCGGGCGGGTCCGTCGCCGGCAACGCCCTCCGGCTGCGTTATCCTTCCGACAGGATCGCCTTGTTGCGCTTCATGTATTCGGCGATCGCGAGTTCGCCGGCGAGCTGGATGTGGTGTTCGCAGGCCGCCGCCGCCGCATCGCCGTCGCGGGTGACGGCGGCGGCATTGATGATGGTTTCGAGTTCGGCGATCGAGGGCTCGATCCGGCTTTCATCGACGAAGGCAAAGCGGCGAAACATGGCGATGCGGGCATGCATGCTGCTGAGGCTTTCGGCCAGCACGGCATTGTCGCTGCCTTCGGTGAGCAGGGTGTAGAACTCGGCCTTGATTTGCTCGCGGCTTTCGATATTGCCCTTGCGGTATTCCTTGTCGAGCCGGTCGCCGAGCTTCTTCAGCTTGGCGCACTGGCTGTCCGTGGCGTTTTCGGCGAAAAGCCGGCCGGCAAGCCCTTCAAGGGCCGCGCGCACGACATAGATCGAGCGGATTTCCTTTTCGGTGAGCACTGTCACGATCGGGCCGAGATTGGGCACGACGCTGATGAGATGCTCCGATTCAAGCTGGCGCAGCGCCTCGCGGATCACGGTGCGCGAAACGCCATAGGTCTCGCACAGCGCGCTCTCGATCAGGCGCTGGCCGGGCACCAGCCCGCCTTCGAGAATGTCCTCGCGAACCAGACGCACCACCTGCTGGCGAAGCGGGGCCGCCGTGCGGGCAATGACTGTCGAACCTGCCATGCTACTCTCCGATATTCGTTCCGGTGTCTGCCGGGAGGGACGTCCCTCACCGGACCGCCTGAGCGTTAGGTCCAGTTTACCAAGATTTGCCGGAGGACGCGAGCCGCGCGTTCCGGCTTTCGCCGTTATTCACTGATATGATATGACAGTAATACCATAGATCCTGTCGCCGCGCCATCCGCGATTGCGTTCCATCCGGTCAATCGACCCTGCCTCGGCGGCGATCATTGCGGGCAAATAACGGCAGCGCCCTGACCAGCGGAATGTCCAGCGGAATGTCCTCCCGAACCCTCTGTACATTATTACCGTAATACGGTACGACAGGAGACTTGCTCGTTTCCGTTTGCGGTATCCATCGCCGGAAAGGGTGCGCGATAATTACGGGAGGAAAAAGAATGGTCGCCAAGCGTCTCAAATCGCAGAATGCCGGATGGCACAGGTTCAACATTGGAGCGCTGGAATGCACCGCCATCTGGGACGGCTATATCCATCACGGCTATGAGGGCATTTTCCCCAATGCCGATCCGGCGGAAATGGCGCGGCTGCAACGCGAGTATCTTCTGCCGGCGGATCATATTCCGATGGATCTGACCCCGGTTGTGGTCAACACCGGCGACCATCTTATCCTGATCGATGCCGGCATGGGGCAGACCTCCACGATGTTCGGCGATCAGATGGGCCGTCTCATGGAAAACATGAAGGCCGCCGGCATCGATCCGGCCGATATCGATACCGTGTTGCTGACCCATCTTCACCCCGACCATTCCTTCGGCCTGATCCTGCCCGATGGCGCGCCGGCCTTTCCCAATGCCACGCTTTACGCGCCGAAAACCGACTGGGAGGAATGGACCGACGAGGCCAACCTTGCGCGTAACGATTTCCGCAACGCCTGGACCGCCGGCACGCTTCAGGCGGTCGCGCCCTATCGCGAAAGCCTGAAGCTCTTCGAGATCGGTGACGCCATCCTGCCCGGCGTGACGACCCATTCGGCTGCCGGCCACAGTTCCGGCCAGTGCGCCTATCTGTTCGAAAGCGAGGGCGAGAAGGTGATCTTTACCGGCGATCTCGCCCATCACCAGATCTATGATCCCTATCATCCCGAATGGTTCTTCCACATGGATTACGACAGTGATCCCCAGATGGGCGCGGATGCCAAGGCGGCGATCTTCAAGAAGGTCGTCGACGAGAATATCCGCTACCACGGCTATCATTTTCCCTATCCGGGGCTGGGGCGGATGGTGCGGGCGGACGATGGCACCTACCGGTTCCACGCCGAGCCGGTCAATCCGCGCCTGTTGCCGCCATTGAAGTGAGACCACACCATGAATGATGAGATTTGCGCGATCGTCACCGGCGGCGGTCGCAATATCGGCCAGGCGATTGCGCTCAGGCTGCAACAGGACGGTTTTCGCGTCTTCGTGCTCGATGTCGTCGAGCCGGAGGTCGAATCGCTGCGCGCCGATGCCGCGCTGGTGGATCTTCTGGTTGTCGAGGCCGCCAGGGCGGCGGTCGGCAAGATTGTCGCCGATCACAAGGTCACCTGCCTCGTCAATAATGTCGGGCTGGTCGCGCCCGCGCCACTGGAAGAGGTGAAGCTCGAGGATTTCGAGCGGCTGATGAACCTCAACCTCCGCACCGCGATCATCTGCGCCCAGATCGTGGTGCCGGAGATGAAGCGCCATGGCGGCGGCCGGATCGTGTTCAACACCAGCCGCGTCACCAAGGGCAAGCTCGACCGCACGCTCTACAGCGCCACCAAGGGCGCGGCGCAATCGATGGCGCGCACCTGGGCGCTGGAACTCGGCGGCGCCGGAATCACCGTCAACTGCGTCGCCCCGGGCCCGATCGCGACCACCGCCTTCTGGCAGAACAACCCGCCCGATGCGCCGAAGACCAAGGCGATCACCGATGCCATTCCGGTCGGCCGCATGGGCACGCCGGAGGACGTCGCCAACGCCGTCAGCTTCTTCTGCGATCAGCGCGCAAGCTTCGTCACCGGCCAGACCCTGTTCGTCTGCGGCGGCGTGACGGTTGGATAAGTGCTTCCAGCGCAGCGTTTCGCTGAGGCCTAGTTAAATTTTCTTACCCCAATTGACTTATTGCTACGTATCAATAATCTATTGTTACGTAGCAATAGGGAGATTGGGGTGCCGCGGAGGATTACCCAGAAGGAGGTTGCCGAGAGGGCGGGCGTCGCGCAGGCGACGGTCTCGCTCGTGCTCAATGGCGGCCGCGAAAAGGTCGCGCCGGAGACGGCCGAGCGCATCGAGGCGGCGATCGCGGAGCTCGGCTATCAGCCCAATCGCTTCGCCCAGGCGCTGCGCACCCAGCGCAGCCATGTGATCGCCTGCGTGGTGCCGGATCTCACCAATCCCTTCTATCCCTCGCTGGTGGTCGCGGTGCAGAAGGTCGCCCGCGCGGCCGGCTACGAGGTGATCACCATCGACACCGAGGGCCGCGAGGCCAATGAGCGTCAGGTGGTTCAGGCCGCGCAATATGGCCGTTTCGACGGCATTGTCGGCGTGTTCTTCAAACTCGGCGCGCGCGAACTCGCGCCCCTTGGCAAGGCCGGCGTGCCGATCGTGCGCATCGAGGTCAGCCGCAAGGCCGGCGGATCGCTGCCGATCGATGATCTCTACATCGACAACGAGGCGGCGGCGCGCGCGCTCACCGGCCAAATGCTCGCGCTCGGCCATCGCCACATCACCATGATCGCCGCCCCGGGCGGCCCGCAACGCGTCCGCCTGCAGGGCTATCTCGACGCCATGGCATCAGCGGGATGCGAGCCCAACGTGCTCGAGGCCGAGCATTTCACGGTCGAGGGCGGACGCCATGCCGCCGACGCGCTCGTGGAAAGCGGCCGGCCCGTCACCGCGATCATCGCCGCCAATGACATGATGGCGATCGGCGTGATGCAGAGCCTGATCGCGCACGGCCTGGCCATCCCCGGCGACATATCGGTCGCCGGCTTCGATGACATTCTGGCCTCGGCGCTGGTCACGCCGTCGCTCACGACAATCGCGCAATTTCAGGACAGGCTCGGCGCCGCCGCGGCCGAAAAGCTGCTCGACCGGCTGGCGAACGGTGCGGACGAGCCCGGCGGGGCCGAGGAGATGCCCTATGAGATCATCATCAGAGGTTCCGTGGCCGAGCCGGCCATGGCTGCGAAGTAAGAAGTAAAACGGGAGGAAATGTAATGAACATGACGAGATTGCTGACCACAGCCGCCATCGTCGCCGGCACGGCGCAGTTTGCCGCGGCCCAGGAAAAAGTAACCTGGTGGTATGAGCAGGCGACGCCGGACCAGCAGAAGCTGATCTCCGAAAACATCGTCGAGCCGTTCAACAAGGCCAATCAGGATTACGATCTGGTGGTCGACTATCGCGGCAACGAGCTCGACAAGCAACTGCGCGTCGCCATGCTCTCCGGCAATGGTCCGGACGTGGTCTATACGCCCGGCCCGAGCTATGTCGCGCCGATGGCCCAGTCCGGTCAGTTGAAGGCATTGGACGATTACGCCGCCGAATATGGCTGGAACGATCGCGTGCTGAAAGTCTTCCTCGAAATGGGCCGCTACAATGACAAGCTCTACGCGCTGCCCAAGACCTATGAAACGCTCGGCCTGTTTTATAACGAGACGCTGTTTTCGGAGAAGGGCTGGCAAGCGCCGACAAACCTCGACGAACTGGAGGCGCTCGCCGACAAGATGCTTGCAGAAGGCATCACGCCCTTTGCCGCCGGCAATGCCGACTGGCGCGGCGCGAATGAATGGTTCGTGACGCTGGCGCTCAACGCGGTTGCCGGTCCGGACAACATGAACAAGGCGCTGCGTGGCGAAATGCCCTGGACCGCCGAACCCTTTGCAGAAGCGATCGATCGGCTGAATTCCTGGTGGGAAAAGGGCTATTTCGGCAAGAACTACTTTTCCTTGCAGAGCTCGGAACAGGCTGCCGACATGCTGACTTCGGGCCGCGCCGGCATGATGCCGACCGGTACCTGGCAGTTCCAGAACGTCGCCGCCTATACCGGCCAAAATGATACCGAGGCCGGCTTCGTCGGCTTCCCCAGCGCAGAGGGCGCACCGGTGTTCCCGCTCGGCGTCGGCTCGACCTTCTCGATCGCCGAAAAGGCCGGCAATCCGGATGGCGCGGCCGCCGTCATCAATTTCGTGTTCTCGCCGGAAGTCTACGGTTCGATGAATTCGGCCTGGCAGGGCGAGTGGAACATTCCGCTGAAGGATATCTCCGACGTCAAGATGGCGGACGACGTGTCGCCGCTGTTCACCGACACCATGAAGACGCTCGCCGCCTCGGTCAATGACGGCAATTACGGTTACACCACATGGACCTTCCTGCCGCCTGCGACCGACAGCTATCTGATCAATGGCATCGAGGAAGTCTGGCTCGACAAGATCGACACCAATGCCTTCCTGACCAAGCTGAACGACACGTTCGAGAAGGAATTCAAGGCCGGCAAGGCGCCGGCCGTTCCGGCTCGATAAATTCGGAAACTCCTGGTGCGCCGCCATGGCGGCGCACCGGCCAATGCGCAAGACGCAGCCGGAAAGAAGCACGGTCTTCGCTCTGGAAAGGTATTTTCATGCATCGCCTCTATGTCCTGCCGACATTATTGATCAATGTCGTCATCATCGCCGTCCCGGCGCTTCTGACCATATTTCTGGCCTTTTTCGAATGGGACGGCATCACTGCGCCCAGCTTCGTCGGGCTCGGTAATTTCGAGGCGCTGTGGAATGACAGCGTGTTCTGGACGGCGTTGACCAACAACATCATCTGGACGCTGATCTTCCTGACGGTGCCGATCGCCATGGGTCTGCTCGCCGCGACCATGATGCTGGTGGCGCGCCGCGGATCGACTTATTTCCAGGTGATCTACTTCCTGCCGGTGATCATCGCGACCGCGATCACCGCACGGGTATGGCAGGGCATGATCTATTCGCCGATCACCGGCATTGCCGGGCTTCTGCAGCGCATGGGGCTCGACGTCGCCAACCCGCTCGCCGAGACATCGACCGCGCTCTACGGCATCGCCACCGTCGACCTCTGGCACTGGTGGGGCTTTCTCTGCGTCATCTTCTTTGCTGCACTGCGTCAGGTACCGGCCGAACAGGTGGAGGCGGCGCGGGTGGAAGGCGCGACCTTCACGCAGATCATCCGCTACGTGCTTCTGCCCGGCATCCGCCCGACGATCACGCTGATGATGATCATGACCATCATCTGGTCGTTCCTGGTGTTCGACTTCGTCTACATCCTCACCCAGGGCGGTCCGGCGTTCTCGTCGGAAGTGCTGTCGACCTTCGCATACCGCTCCGCCTTCTACGATCTGGCGGTCGGGAAGGCGGCGGCGATCTCGGTGGTGATCAGCCTGTTCGGCCTTGCGGCCACCATCTTCTACATCCGCAGCCAGGCGAGGGAATTCGAATCATGAACACGACCGAAAGCCGCCTGACGCGCATCATCGCCTACATCACGCTCGGCGTGCTGCTCGCCATCACCCTGTTTCCGATTGCGCTTCTGGTGCTCAACTCGCTGAAGGGGTCGGCCGAGATCGTGCAGAACCCGCTGGCGCTGCCGTCGCAATTGCGGTGGGATAATTTCACCCGCGCCTGGTCCGACGCCAATTTCAGCCGCACGCTCATGAACTCCGCGCTTCTGACCGGCATGACGATCGTGCTGGTCTGCACCACCGGCTCGCTCACGGCCTATGTTCTGGCGCGGCGCAAGATCAAGACATGGAAGATCCTGACCTTCTATCTACTGGCGAGCACCACCGCGCCGATCCAGCTCTTCCTGTTTCCGCTCTATTTTGGTTTTGCCCGGCTCGGCCTGATCAACAATCCGGTCGCCGTCGCCTTTATCTACACCGCCGTCTATTCGCCCTTCGCGATCATGCTGCTTCGGACCTATTTCCTGGCTGTGCCGAAGGAGCTGGAGGAGGCGGCGCTGATCGATGGCGCAAGCCACTGGCAGGTGTTCTCCCGCGTATTCCTGCCGATCGTCTCGCCCGGCATTCTCACCGTGGCGCTGATCATCGGGCTTTATTCGTGGAACGAATTCCTGATCGCGACCACCTTCCTGCAGGGGCAGGACCGGCTGACGGCCGTGGTCTCGTTCTTCCTGCTGTCCGGCCAGTACTCGTCCGACTGGGGCGTGGTCATGGCCGCCGCCCTCATCATCATTCTGCCCATCGTAATTCTCTTCGTCCTGCTGCAGCGCCGCTTCATCGAAGGCATGGCCGGCGGCTCGGTGAAGGGCTGACAAGGAGCCTCAAATGTCCATCCCCTCAGATTATCAGAATCGCGTCTATGCCGGCGTGCTCGGCAAGCTGATCGGCGTCTATCTCGGCCGCCCGTTCGAGAACTGGCGCTATCGCGACATTCTCGAAAAGCTCGGTCCGATCACCTATTACATCCACGACCGGCTCGGCGATCCGCTGATCGTGACCGACGACGATATCGGCGGCACCTTCACCTTTCCGCGAGCGCTTGACGATTACGGTGTCTCCGCCGATCTCTCGTCGGAGGATATCGGCAAGGCCTGGCTCAACTATATCATTGAGGAGCGTTCTATTCTCTGGTGGGGCGGGGCCGGAAATTCCACCGAGCATACCGCTTGGCTGAACCTGCAACGCGGCATTCCCGCCCCGGCGTCCGGATCGATCGCAACCAACGGGACGACGGTCGCCGAACAGATCGGCGCGCAGATCTTCATCGATGGCTGGGCGCTGGTCTCGCCTGGCAATCCGGTCCAGGCGGCGAAGCTAGCACGGGCTGCCGGTTCGGTCAGCCATGATGGCGAAGCGGTGAACGCGGCGGTGCTGTGGGCGGCGATGGAGGCGGAAGCCTTTGTGAGCCGGGACGTCAACCACCTGCTCGATACCGGTCTTTCCTTCATCCCGAAGGACAGCCTGATCGCAAAGCTGATCGCCGATATCCGCGACTGGACCTCGGGCAATGAAGACTGGGAGGCCACGCGCCAGCGGATCGAGGACAATTACGGCTATGACAAATATCCCGGAAACTGCCATGTCGTGCCCAACCACGCGCTGATGATCATGGCGCTCTTGCATGCGCCGCATGATTTCCAGCGCGGTCAGATGATCGTCAACACCTCCGGCTGGGATACCGATTGCAATGCCGGCAATCTCGGCTGCCTGCACGGCATCATGCTTGGCCTTGACGGGCTGGAGGCGGGGCCGGACTGGCGCGGCCCGGTCGCCGACCGGCTCTACATGTCAACGGCCGACGGCGGCCGCTCGATTTCCGATGCGGTGGAGATTTCGCTCTGGCTTGCCAATCTCGGCCGCAGGCTCGCGGGCGAGGACCCGCTTGCCGCGCCGAAGGGCGGCGCGCAGTTCCATTTCTCGCTGCTGGGTTCGGTTCAGGGCTTCCTGCCGCAGGGCGGCGAGATGGCGCTTGCGGACCTGAAGGTGACCGGCACGGGTTCGGCGCTTGCGCTCGATTATCACGCGCTGGCCCCCGGTCGCGAGGCTGCCGCGATGACGGCGGTCTTCTCCCCGCGCGATGCCACCCGCATGCGCACCTATGATCTGGTCGCAAGCCCGCGCATCCATGCCGGGCAGACGATGAGGGCTGAGGTGCGGGCGGAAGCCGGCAATGCCGGCGCGGTCGAGGTCAAGCTGCGCCTGCGTCACTATGACGGAACCGACACGCTGGTCGATTGCGACATGCCGCATGCGACGCCGCTTGCCCCGGGCAAATCCGTCACGCTCGAGTGGGTGGTGCCGGAGACGGGATATCAGCCGATCGCAGAGGTCGGCATCGTGCTCACCGCATCCGAGGGCCGCAGCAATGGCCGCGTGCTTGTCGAAAGGCTCTGGTGGGACGGCTGCCCGGACGTCACCTTCAAGCGCCCGGCCGGCAGCGGGGATTTCTGGCGGCGGGCATGGGTCAGCAATGTCCATTTCTTCTCCAAGCATTTTCAGCAGGACATCCGCATCAGCCAGAACCGCGGCGACGGTCTTATCCTGCAGGGCGGTCGAAGCTGGACGGATTACGCCGTCGAGGCCGATCTGATGCTGCATCTGGGGACCTATGGCGGGCTCGTGCTGCGGGCGGAAGGCCAGCGCCGCTATTATCTCGCACGAGTCACGCTTGATGGCGCACTCGAGATCGTGCGCCGCAAGGATGAAAGCGAAGACGTGATTGCCTCCACGCCGTATGCAACCGCGCTCGAAAGCGCCTTCACCATGGCGGCGAGCGTTTCCGGGAATCGCATCATCGCCCAGATCGGCGAGGTCAGCGTCGAGGCCCTCGATGACAGCTTCCCCGGCGGGGCCGCCGGCATGCTGGTCCATGAGGGTGCGCTGTCATCCACCCGCATCCGGGTTCGGCCGGTTCAGGAGTAAAGTCCATGGCAAGTGTTTCCCTCAACAAGGTCGCCAAGCGCTATGGCAGCGTCGAGGTCATCCATGGCGTCGATGCCGAGATCGCCGATGGCGAATTCGTGGTGCTCGTCGGTCCCTCAGGGTGCGGCAAGTCGACATTGCTGCGGATGATTGCCGGGCTTGAGGATATCACCGGCGGCGAGATCGCGATCGGCGGCAAGGTGGTCAACGCGCTGCCGCCGAAGGCCCGCGACATATCGATGGTGTTCCAGAACTACGCGCTCTATCCGCATATGACCGTCGAGGAGAACATGGCGTTCTCGATGACGCTCGCCGGCGCGCCCAAGGAGGAAAAGAAGCGCAAGGTCCGCGAGGCCGCCGAAATCCTCGGGCTGACGCCGCTGCTGGAGCGCAAGCCGCGCGCGCTTTCCGGCGGCCAGCGCCAGCGCGTGGCGATGGGCCGCTCGATCGTGCGCAATCCGCAGGTGTTCCTGTTCGACGAGCCGCTGTCGAATCTCGACGCCAAGCTTCGCGTGCAGATGCGCGGCGAGATCAAGACGCTGCATCGCCGGCTGAAGACCACAATGGTTTACGTCACCCATGACCAGATCGAGGCGATGACCATGGCCGACAGGATCGTGGTGATGCAGGCCGGGCGGATCGAGCAGATCGGCTCGCCGCTGGAGCTTTACGACCGACCGGCCAATGCCTTCGTCGCCCAGTTCATCGGCTCCCCGGCGATGAACCTGTTTCCTGCAACGGTGCAGGGCGGCGAACTCGCGCTTGCGGGCGGCGCGTCGTCAGGCATTGCAGCGCCGGCGAACCTTCCCGAGGGGCACGAGGTGCTGATCGGCAAGCGCCCGGAGGAAATCCGGCTGGCATCGGAAGGTCCGTTGCAAACGAGCGTGGAGAATATCGAGCCGACCGGTTCGGAAACCTTCGTCGAGCTCCGCTTCGGCGATCAGCCGCTTTCCGTGGTGCTCAGGGATCGTCCGGATTTCGACATCGGCGCAAGCCAGGCGTTGCAGCTTCACCACGGCGCATCGCATATCTTCGACCGCAAGACCGGAGAGCGGTTGAACTGAGCCTCGCGCTGAAGGGTGTCCTTCTCCTTGTCCGATCGATTTGACTGGAGTCAAGGCGTGGTTCATCGATCTCGTTAGTAGTGAACCATGCCAGCAGCCACGAACAAATCCGAATTGCTCGCCGTCTTTGACAAGGACCTTGCGAAACTGAAAAAGACGCTCGAGGCGGTCGATGAAGAAATGTCGACCTTGTCAGCGCCTGACGATGCCGCCACGATCAAGGGCGTCATCGCCCACCGCACCCATTGGATGGGCATGTTCCATCATTGGTATGAAGATGGCGTTGCCGGCCGCGAGGTGTTCGTGCCGGCCAAGGGCTACAAGTGGAACCAGCTCAAGGCCTATAACGCGCCGGTTTATGCGAAGGGCGACGAAACGCCCTGGCCCGACCTGCTGTCGGCATTCGACGCTGCCTGTGACAGGTTGCGGTCGTTTATCGTCGCTCGTGATGATCAAGAGCTTTACGCGAACGGCGTTTACGCCTGGACCGGAAAGTGGACGCTGGGCCGGTATGCCGAAGCCTCCGGGCCGTCACATTTCCGGTCTGCGAACAGTTATATCCGCAAGGCGTTGAAGGCTGCGCGATAGGCGTCTCGCGTCGCTCGTTGTGCGGGCTTTAAGCCGGCTCGAAAAGCTCTGCGATTTCCATCTCCGGCACCAGCACCAGTCCCTTGTCGGTGATCCGGATTTCGGGGATCACGGAAAGCGGGATCAGGTTGAAGCCCATATAGGGGATGGAGCAGCCGGCCTCTTCCCAGGCGAGTTTCAGCACGCGCAGGTCGTCGGCCACGTCGTGAACGCGCTTGTCGGACAGAAGTCCCGCGATCGGCAGTTCCACCATGGCGCGGACCTTGCCGTCGGCAACGACGCAGACACCGCCCTGCTTTTCCTCGATGGCCCTGAGTGCCGCCTGCATGTCGGCCTCATTGGTGCCGGCGACGATGATGTTGTGGCTGTCATGGCCAACGGAGGAGGCGACCGCGCCGCGCTTCAGCGAGAAATTCGACAGCAGGCCATGGGCGACATTGCCATCGGACTTGCCGTGACGCTCGACCACGGCGACGAAGCAGAGATCATGGCGGTCGAAATGGCTCTGCCAGTCATTGGCGGGTTCCAGCTCGATGACCTCGTGAACCACCATAATTCCCGGCAGTTCGGTGCGGATGCAGTGCGCCTTGACGCGCTCGACCGGCAGGTCGGGGACGAGCTTGACCTCCTTCGGCAGCTTGACGGTGTGATAGGCGGCGTCGGGATAGCGCCAGCGCTCCGAAAGCGCCTCGTCGAGCGCCGCGGTCACCTTGCGGTCCTCGACCATCAGCTCGCCGCCATACCAGGTATTGATCGGCTGCAGCGTATCGTCGAGCAGCACCAGATCGGCCCGCCTGCCGCCGCCGAGCCCGCCGATCTCGTCGCCGAGGCCGAAGCGGGTGGCGCCGTGGAGCGAGCCCATGGCCCAGGCCTGTTCCGGTTTCATCCCGGCCTTCACCGCCTGGCGCGTCACCCAGTCCTGACCGAACATCAGCAGGTCGTCGGCATCGCGGTCGTCAGTGCACACCGCCACGCGCTTGTGGGAAGCGCCGAGCTCGGTGATCGCCTTGATCGCTTCGGGAAGCGAATGCCATGGCGTGGTCGGCGGACCGCCGCGCAGGAAGATCCAGACGCCGGCCTCCAGCAGGTCGTTGGCGATCTCGCGGTCGATCGCCTCATGGGTGTCGGTCACGCCGGCGGCGGCATAGGCGGCCACGAAATCGCGGCCATAGACATGGCCGGAAACCGGACGGCCGCGTTTCAGCGCCTCGGCGATGATCGCATGCGAGCGCTCATCGCTCATGGCAACGGGCACGAAATCCATCTTCTCGCCAAGCGCCAGGGCCTCCGGCCATTTGTCGAAGATCGCGGCGATCTTGTCCGGCGTCAGGTCGCCACCGGCGGTTTCCATCGCGGCGGATGTCGCCGGCACGGTCGAGGGCACGGTCAGGTAGATCGAAAGCGGGGCCTGGCGGGCATCCTCCAGCATCGCCTCGACGCCGGCGACATCCATGACATTGCCGATCTCGTGGCTGTCGCAGAAGATCGTGGTGGTGCCGTTCAAGAGCGCCGCCTCGGCATAGGCGCAGGCGGTCACCATGCTGCTCTCGATATGCAGGTGCGGGTCGACGAGGCCGGGCGCGATGATGCCGCCGTTTACGTCATAGCTTGCGGCGGAGCGGCCCTGATAGCTGCCAGCGGGCTTCACGGCGGCGATCCGTCCGCCGGAAAGCCAGATTTCCCGGTCGTCGAGAATCCGCTCGCTATAGGTCGACAGCACCCGCGCGCCGGCGATCACCAGATCGGGATCGGCGCGGCCGGAGGCGACATCGGCGAGCTTTCGGGTCATGTCGGAAAGGGGGGCGACGGAAAAGCGGGTCAGTGTGCTCATGCTCGGCTCTCATGCTGTTTGAACCCGCGAGGCTATAGGCCCGTTGGCTGACGGTCCAGCCCTTATCGCATCGGTTTACGCGGCGCGGGCCTTGGCGATGGCTTCTTCCAGAAGCGCGCGGTCGAGAACGCCCGGATAGACCGTCCGTCCGATCACGAAGGACGGCGTGCCGTTGAATTGGAAGGCTTCGGCCTGGTGGTAGTTGCGGTCGAGGAGGGCCCCGATCGCATCCTGGTTTTTCGAGACGCTTGCGGCAATCGCGTCGAAATCGAGCCCGGCATCGGTCAGGATTTCCTCGACCTTTTCATGGCTCAGCCTGGTATTGGCCCGCATCAGCGCGTCGAGCGCGGTCTCGTAGTCGCCAAGTGCCGCCGCGCCCTGCACCGCCTGGGCCGCATAGACCGACACGGGACCGAAGATCGGCCAGTCCTTCATCACCAGCTTGACATTGCCATCCTTGGCCACGACATCGCGGATCATCGGATAGTCGCGCTTGCAATAGGTGCACTGGAAATCGAAATACTCGACCACCGTCACATCGCCCTCGGGATTGCCGAGCACGGGGGCCGCCGGATCGGCGAAGACCTCTTCCGGGGATGGCTCATGGGCAAGGGCAGTCCGCAGAGGCAAGGCGGAAAGCCCGCCGGCAGCCAGCATTCCCGTCAAAATCGTGCGTCTGTCGATCATGTTCATCTCCGCGTTGTCGTCCGGCAGTAGACCGCCCGAAATATGCCAAGGCAAGCGGCGATGCCGAAAATCGGCAAGCTGTCCGCTCACATTCGCGCGAGCGCATCGGGGCGCGCGAGTTGATCCGGGCTGTCGGCGAAAAACAAGGCGCGGGGATTGCCGGCTAGGCTTTCATCGGGTGGCCGCCTCCGTGTCGGAATGCCCGCCGGATCGATAAAAAGAATTAATCGCCGCATGTGAAATTGAAATTGGACAGGCTTTGCGAAATTCCGGTTTCCTGTTCCGTAAAATCAGTGGGAGCCTATTTGTGAGCGACAGGAAACTTTATCTCAAATTCATCGATGCCAATGTTCAGGGCATAATTTCCCTTTATTGGGAGAACGCCCCCGAAACCTGCGCCGCCCTGTGGGGCGCGCTCGAAAAGCCGATCCAGTGGCCGGCGACCCATGCGATCTTCTCCGGGCCCGAAATCATGATGGGCCTGCCCGAGGAAGCGCGCAATTTCGACCCGACCAAATTGCCGCCGGAAAACCAGACCATCCTGCCCGAGCCCGGCGAATTGCTGTGGTTTTACCAGCCGAAGAACTTCTTCAAGATCGATCCCGACGAGTTCTGGGAGATCGGCATGTTCTACGGCGTTGGCGGGCGCACATTCGGCCCGACCGGGTGGATACCCTGCACCTATTTCGGCAAGATGACGGAAAATCTCGAGGCGGTCGCGGCCCAGTGCCGGCTGATCCGCACCGAGGGCGCTAAGAAAGTGGAGATCGGCCGCCTGGCCTGATCAACCGATAACCAAGAGGAAGGGAATAGCATGAAACTTGTTACAGCAATGCTGGCCGGTGCTTCGGTCCTCACCGCCGTACCTGCCCTGGCCGCGGAAATCACCATCAATTCCTTCGGCGGCGCCTATGAGGAGGCGCACCGCAAATGCGTGATCGATCCGTTCACGGCCGAGACCGGCGCCGACGTCAACATCGTCACCGCCTATTCGGCGGACGCCTTCGCCCAGCTTCGCGCCCAGAAGGACGCGCCGCAATATGACGTGATCCATTTCTCCGGCGGCCAGGAAATCGTCGGCGCCAAGGAAGGCCTGCTCGCGCCGATCGATGCGGCGAAGCTTTCCAACGCCGCCGATCTCTATCCCTTCGCCGGCGCGAAAATGGCGGAAGGCGAGGGTCCGGCCTACCAGATTGCCGCCATCGGCCTGCTTTATAACAGCGACGAGCTTTCCGAAGCGCCCTCCAATTGGGCCGACCTGATGGAGCCGGAGCTTGCCGAGGGCCTGGTGCTCACCGATATCTCCAATACCTACGGCCTGTTCGGCTTCCTGATGCTGAACCAGGTTGCCGGCGGCGACCTCGAAAATATCCAGCCGGGGCTCGACGCGGTGAAGGCCATGCTTGAAAACGGCGCCTTCGTGGTTTCGAAATCGCCGGAAATCCAGCAGGCCTTCGCCCAGGGCGGCACTGTCGTGGCGCCCTACGCTTCCGACTACGCCTATACGCTCAGAAAAGCCGGCCTTCCGATCAAGTTCCAGCAGGGCGCGGAAGGCACGCCGGCAAGCTACATCACCGCCAATCTGGTGGCCGGTCGCGACAATCAGGATCTGGCGCTGAAGTTCATCGATATCGAGCTTTCGCCGGAGGCCCAGGCCTGCTTCGCCGAAGCGCTGCGCTATACGCCGACCAATTCCAAGACCGAATTGCCGGACGAAGTGGCCGCCGACGTCGCCTATGGCGAGGAAGGGGTGGCAAGCCTGCTGCGTTTCGACCCGGAAACAATCGAGGCCAACCGCGCCGACTGGGTGGTTGAGTGGAACAAGGCAATCGCGCAATAAGGCGGTGCGCCGGCCCCGCATCCCGGCTTGGCCGGGGTGCGGGGTGAACCACTCGGTGGAAGTGGTGGGCCTGAGTTGGATCGCAGGGCTCTCAACAATTACTCTCCCGCCTTAAGGGGGATATTGCATTTGGCCCTGCGGCTTACTCCCGATATTCTCTCCCGCTTGCGGGAGAGATGCCCCGAAAGGGGCAGTGAGGGTGAAGCAGCGTATCCGATCGTGCGGGCGTTCGAGAGGAAAGACTCCCCTCACTGTCGCTGTCGCGACATCTCTCCCCTCCGGGGCGAGAAGATTGGCGGGCTATGCGGTTGGGTGCGTTATGATAGACGCTTGCTTGGCACACGGCATCAACAAGAGGAAACCCAGCGGATGAAGTCCGACCGTGCAGAAAACGCGCTTCTGGTCTCGCCCGGCCTGCTGCTTCTGGCGCTGGCGTTTTTCTTGCCGATTGGCCGCATGCTGATGCTCTCGGTGATGGGGCCGGAAGGGTTCACCTTTTCCCATTTCGCCGAGTTCATCCGTGAGCCCTATTACCTCAATGTGCTGTGGCGCACGATCCGGCTGTCCTTCATCATCACGCTGATCTCGGCGCTCGTCGGCTTTCCGCTCGCCTATATCATGGCACGCGCCGGGCCACGGCTCAGGCTGTGGTTGATCATCGTCATCCTGCTGCCGCTGATGACCAGCGTGGTGATCCGCACCTTCGGCTGGATGGTGATCTTCGAACGCGGCGGCATTATTTCCTCCACGCTTTACGATCTCGGACTGGTGAAGCGCAATTTCACGCTGATGCGCACCGAAACCGCGATCGTGATCGGCATGGTGCAGGTGCTGCTGCCGTTCATGACGCTGTCGATCCTCGGCGTGGTCACCCGTATCGATCGAAAGCTGGAAGAGGCGGCGCGGACCATGGGTTGTTCGTTCCTGCAGGCGTTCCGGCATGTGGTGCTGCCGCTTGCCATGCCGGGTATCGCCGCCGGTTCGCTACTGGCCTTCACGCTGTCGGCAAGTTCGTTCGTGACGCCGAGCCTGCTCGGCGGGCCGCGGCTTCAGGTGCTGGCGGCCTCGATCTATTCCTCGGTCACGCAAACGCTCGACTGGCATTTCGCCGCCGCCCAGGCCGTGATCCTGTTCCTCGGCATCGCGCTCACCCTCATCCCCTATTTCAGGTTGACGGGAGGCCGTCATGGTTAAGGCCGTTCCGCTGTGGCTGAAGATTGCGACGGTCGTGTTCATCGCGCTGATCGTGCTGGTCATGCTGGCGCCGCTGGTGGTGGTGATCGGCACCTCGTTTTCGGCCAACCAGTTCATCGCATTTCCGCCCAAAGGCTTCTCGCTCGAATGGTATCAAAAGGTGCTGTCGTCGAGCGCCTATCTCTCATCCGGGGCCTTGAGCCTCGGCATCGCGCTGCTGGTGACGCTCTCCTCCGTCACCATCGGCGGCGCGGCGGCGATCGCGATCCATCGCCGGCAATTGCCGCAATCGGAACTGCTCGGCGCGCTGTTCCTGTCGCCGCTGATCCTGCCGACGATCATCTACGCCATCGGCCTGTTGATGTTCTGGAGCGCTGCCTTCGGGCCGGTCTCCTTCGTCACGCTGTGGATCGGCCATACCGCGATCACGCTGCCCTATGTGGTGCGCACCACGCTCGCCGTTTTGAGCGAGTCCGACCCCTTCATCGAGGAGGCGGCGCGCACCATGGGGGCGGGGCGCATCCAGCGGCTCGTGTTCGTGGTGCTGCCGCAATGCCGGCCGGGGCTTGCAGCGGGCGCGTTCTTCGCCTTCAACATTTCGTTTGACGAGGCGGTGCTGTCGCTGTTCCTGCGCACCCCGGACATGACCACGCTGCCGGTGCAGATCTACGGCCAGCTCGAATTCAGTCCCGATCCTTCCGTCGCCGCGGTCTCCACGATTATGATCGCGCTCACCGTCATCCTCATTCTGGTTATCGACCGCGTGCTCGGCATCCGGAAATTCGCCTCGGCCTAGGAATATAATCATGTCGGATATTCATCTCGATCGGATCAGGAAATCCTATGGCAAGGTGGAGGTTCTCCACGGCATCGACCTCGCGCTGTCTTCGGGCGAGTTCGTCAGCCTGCTCGGCGCATCCGGCTGTGGCAAGACCACGCTGCTGCGCACGGTTGCCGGCCTTGAGGCCGTCACCGGCGGCCATGTGGTCATTGATGGCCAGGATGTGACGGGGCTGCCGCCGGAAAAGCGCGATATCGCGATGATGTTCCAGTCCTACGCGCTGTTGCCGCATCTGAGCGTCTACGAGAATGTCCGCTTTCCGCTGCGCATGCGCCGGATCGGCGTGCGCGACGAGCAGGATGAGCGGGTCAAGGCCGCGCTGGAGACGGTGCAACTCGGTCATCTTTCCGACCGCTTCCCGCGCCAGCTCTCCGGCGGCCAGCAGCAGCGCGTGGCGCTTGCCCGCGCCATCGTTTCCAACCCGAAAGTGCTGTTGCTCGACGAGCCGCTCTCCAACCTCGATGCCCGGCTGCGCGAGGACATGCAGGTGGAGCTGATCGAGATCCACCGCCGCCTCGGGCTGACCACGCTGTTCGTGACCCACGACCAGGAGGAGGCGCTGAGCCTCTCCGACCGGGTGGTGCTGTTGAATGCCGGCAAGGTCGAGCAGGAGGGCGCGCCTTCCGAGATCTACGCCCGCCCGGCGACCGCGTTCGTCTCCGGCTTCATCGGGTCGGCCAATGTGTTGAAGGGAGAGCTTGAGGAGGGCGGCATAGTGGTGCTGGAGGACGGGCAACGCCTCGCGGTTTCGGCGGACGCGCCGGCCGGGCCGGTCTCGGTCGTATTGCGGCAGGAGGACCTGAACATCTCTGCAACTGGCGAGGGCCTGAAGGCAAGGGTGAAGACCCGCGTCTATCTCGGCGCGCGAAACCGTTATGTGCTGAGCCTTGCCGGCGAGACCATCCGGCTTCTGACCGACAACGAAACCGTGCTGCAGCCGGGCGACGCGGTTGCGCTTTCAATCGATCCCGAGCGCATTCGCGTTCTCGCCCGCTGACCCTCTTTTGATTGTGCACCCCTGCGGAGGCTGGTAGCGTATGGCGATGCGCATCATCGACATGGCCACCTTCGTGGCGCTTGCCCGCAACCGGCATTTCGGCCGCACCGCCCGGGAACTGAACACCACCCAGCCGGCGATTTCCTCGCGCCTTGCCATTCTCGAGCGCGATTACGCCTGCCGGCTTGTGGAGCGCGGCGACCGCGAGTTTCGGCTGACGCCGGCGGGCGAGGAAGCGCTGCGCGTGTTCCAGGATGTGCTGGAAAAGCTCAACACGCTGAAATCCGACCTGAAGGAGGGCGGCAGCGACGCCGCCTATATCGTGCGCATCGGCGCGATCGATTCCGTGGTCGCCACCTGGATGCCGGATTTCATCGAGGCGCTGAGCCAGGCGATGCCGAACCTCAGGGTCGAACTGACGATCGAGGGCACGCGCGACCTTATCGCCGGCCTTGCCCATGGCGAGTTCGATCTGATCTTCGGGATCGAGCCCGCGATCGGCGACAGTTTCCGCTCCTTCATCATCTGCTATTATGAAATGGTCTGGGCCGCGGCCCCCGCGGTGGTCGACCGCAATACCACCTACAGCGTCGACGAATTGTCGCGGATGCCGATCATCACCTTTCCCAAGGGCACGCCGCCCTATGCCTATGTCGCGCCCTATTTTCAGGACGAACGGGTGCTGGCCTCCAAGCTGACCAGTTCCAACTCGCTGTTTGCGATGATCAATCTGCTGATCGGCGGCTTCGGCCTTGCGGCGATCCCCTCGGTCGCGATCGCGCGCGAGCTGGAGAACGGCCTGCTGTGCCGGGTGAGCGTGACCAAGCCGTTTCCGCCGATGCCGATCGTCGCCACCTATCAGACGACCGTCGGCCAGAACATCCTGCGCGGCGTCGCCGATCACGCCCGCAGCAGCGCCGCCGAGTTCTGCCGCAAGGTGTCCTCGGAAAGCGCCTGGGTGCCGGGGGATGGCGGATCCGCTACTGCCGAGCAGGAACGCGGCCGCATCAATCGATGATCGCCACCGACTTGATCTGGGCATAGACACCCATGCCGGGCTGCAGGCTGAGGAGATTGGCTGAACGGGCGGTGACGCGCGCCATGATCAGCCTGCTGCCGATCTCCAGATGCACGATCATGACGGAGGGATGGTCGCCGCGGGCGATCTCGCGGACGATCGCGGGCACGCGGTTGATGATCGAGACATTCAGATTTTCGGTGAGCGCGATCGAGACGTCGCGGGCATGGATCATCAGGCGCACCGGCTCGCCGACCGCCCTGCCGGTATGGGCGATCCACAACGCCCCGCCCTCGAACTTGGCGAGCGCGAGTTGCCAGCGCAGGTCGATATCGGCGATCCGCGCGTCGATCGCTATCCCGGCGCGGCGTTCATGCGCCATCGGCAGGTCGAGGCGTGCGAGCGTCTCGGCGGTGGGACCGGCGGCGATAACGCGCCCGTCGCGCATCACCGCCAGATGGTCGGCAAGCCGGGCCACCTCGTCGGGCGCATGGGTGACGTAGAGCACCGGAATGGACAGGCTCTGCCTCAGGTTCTGCAGATAGGGGAAGATCTCCTGGCGCGCATGGATATCGAGCGCCGACATCGGCTCGTCCATCAACAGCAGTTTCGGCTGCGAAAGCAGCGCCCGGGCGATCGCGACCCGCTGGCGCTCGCCGCCGGAAAGCCGCGCGGGCATGCGGTCCAGAAGAGCGGAAAGACCGAGCAGTTCGACCAGTTCATCGAACCGCGCCTTGCCATCGCGCTTCGCCCGCTTCTCGCCATAGCGGAGGTTGGCGCTGACGGTGAGATGGGGAAACAGGTTGGCCTGCTGGAACACATAGCCG
>NZ_DEPM01000245.1:19270-29922 GCF_002358775.1 Martelella sp. UBA3392 | reverse complement strand
CTCGTCGATATGAACGCCGACGGTCGCCTTGCGCTGGGTGAAGTGCGGGTTGACGGCCTGCAGCCGCTCCCAGCCCGCGGTGTCGGAAAACGGCATCGCCAGCCATTTCAGGCCCTGCGGCGAGGCCGCCGCCTGTTCCAGCACGCCGCTGCCGGAGGTCACCGCCGTCATCGCGTCGATCTGGCCGCTGGTGAATGCCTGCCAGGCGCCGCCATAGCTCGGCTGATCGACCAGTTCGACATCATCGACGGTGAGGCCGCCAAAGGCGAGAAACGCCCGGACATTGGACTGCAGCGAGGGCGAGCTCACCACCCAGCCGATCTTCTTGCCCTTCAGGTCCTGGATCGAATTGATGTCGCCATTTTCGGCAACGCCCATGGCCACGCCATTGTCGGCGCCCGCGAGATCGACGGCCGTCAGCTTCTGCGGCCCGAGGTCGGGCGTGGCATAGCTCAACACACCCTCGAAGGCATAGAAGGCATCGCTGCCGGCCAGCGCGAAGGGCACCCGGCCCTCGCGCGCCGGCGCGATCCGCGAAAGGTCGGTGGAGGCCGGCAGTACGCGCAGCGAAATGCCATAGGCATCTTCCAGCGCCTTGCCGACCGCGATCGACTGGTTATAGCCAAGACTGCCGGTGTCGAAGCTGGTCCAGACCAGCGTCTTCGGCAGGGTCACGGTGTCATCGGCGGCGACAGCACCGCCAGCCACCAGGCAGAGTGCGCCGAGCGCCATGCGCGCAATCATGTTCATTGGTCTTCCTCCTCGTCATTTTCGCTGACTTCCCGGCATGCAGGCGCAATCGCTGCCCATCCGCCGTCCCAACCCGACGTTAAGATGACTTGCGTTTTGGAGATATTTCAATCCGGATGCGTTTCGCCTGTCGGAATGATCTCGGCGCCGGATGACGGGAAGGCGGTCGCGCGGAAACACGAAAAGGGCGGCCCGGTGGAACCGCCCAAATTGAAGGAATTTCCAGAGCCCCAAAATGGAGCCCAGCAAAAAAGAGGACGGCTCCGCGCGCTCGTCATGAACTGGAAAACCGCGTCAGGAGAATCCGCCGATAGCGAGACCGGGGAGGCTTGAGCCTGATCGCGATGCTGCTGCGACAATCATACGCTTTAGCGCACGATGCGCAGATTCAATAAGTGAGAGGGCTTCAAATCGCGTTCGCCCGCCGATCGGCGATGTAGAGGTCGCGCAGTTTCAGGCTGATCTCGCCGGGCTTGCCGTCGCCGATCTTGTGGCCATCGATCGCAGTGACCGGCGTCACGAAATTGCTGGCAGAGGTGTAGAAGGCTTCCTTGGCGGTCTTGGCCTCTTCCACCGTGAAGGCGCGTTCCTCGACCTTGAAGCCGTTGCGGGCGGCAATCTCGAGCGCGGTGGCGCGGGTGATGCCGGGCAGGATCTCGCGCGACAGCGGGCGGGTCACGACCACGCCGTCCTCAGTCACAATATAGGCGGTTGCCGAGGTCTGCTCGGTGATGAACCCGTCCTTGACCATCCAGGCATCGTCCGCGCCCTTTTCATGGGCCTCCATCTTGGCAAGGCTCGGATAGAGAAGCTGCACGGTCTTGATGTCGCAACGGCCCCAGCGCAGGTCCTCGACCGTCACCACGGTAATGCCGTTCTTGCCAGTGGCCGCGCCCAGCACATTCTTCTTCTGGGTGAACATCGAGAAGGTCGGGGTCATGTCCTTTTCGAACATGAAGTCGCGGTCGCCGGGATTGCCGCGCGAGACCTGCAGGTAGATCAGCCCCTCGGTCATGTCATTGCGCTTCGCGATCTCGCGATGAAGCGCAAGCAGGGTATCATCATCGGTCGGCATGGCGATGCCGATGGCCTTGGTCGAGCGCTTCAGCCGCGCGGCATGGCCGTCATAATCGAGCAACTTGCCGTCCAGAACGCAGGTGACCTCGTAAATCGCGTCGGCAAAGACATAGCCGCGATCGAAGATCGAGACCTTGGCCTCTTCCTCGGGCAGCCATTCTCCGTTGAGATAAACGATACGGCTCATCGCGCGCTCCTGCGTTTTCGTGGTATGAAAATGTCATAGCGGCTCGCAGGCTTCGATTCAAGCGCGAAATCTTCGTTGTTTGTTGCGATAAGAAATCAATTTTCCGCACGAACCACGGCTTTTACCAGATCCATGCGCTTGAACAGATGCATCATGAAGGCGGTGGCGAACAGCGGGGTCGCGAGATTGACGATCGGGATCGCCACGAAGCCGGCGACGATCAGGCCCGCGAGGAACACCGTCAATCCGCGCTTGCGCCGGAACGCCCGGGCCTCGGGCGGGCTCATGAACCGCATTGCTGCGAATTCGAAGAACTCGCGTCCAAGCAGATAGCCGTTGACGACGAAAAACGCGATCAGGTTGACGCCCGGCACCAGCAGCAGCAATAGCGCGAAGATATTGCCAAGGATGACGACGCCGAGAAAGGCCAGCGCCTCCTTCATGGCGGCGAAGACCGGCAGCGCCTCGCCCGGCGGATCATCGGGATAATGATTGCGCTCGATATGCTCGGCCGCCTCGTCAAGAAAGATGCCGGCCACCAGCGCGGAGACCGGCGCCATCAACAACGCAAGGCCAAGCGCCAGCCCGACCGCGGCGAAGATCAAAAGGACGAAGGTGATCCAGCCGGTCCATTCCGGCATGGTCGGAAACAGGTTCTGAAGCCAGGGAACGGCAAGCCACATGAACAGGCTGCGGATCGCAACCCATAATCCGATCAGGCAGAGCAGCGAAAGGCCGAGCACCTTCCACAGGATGGCGCGCATCTTCGGGTCGATCAGATCGTAAAGCGCCCGGCGGGCGGCATCTATCAGCATGGTCGGCTCCAGCATGCAGGCAAGGACCGGCCTTGGCTACACCGCGCAAGGCTTCCTGCGCGATGTAGGGTGGTTTTTCACGTGAAACAAGCGGCTTCAGGCCGGGTGATGCTGTTGCTGGGCGAGCCAGTCGAGGCTTTCGCGGAAGCCGGTGAGGTCGGCCGTCGCCACTTCCTGGCTTTCGGGGCCGTCATAGGTCACCATGATCGCGTCCTCGCCGACCCTTGCCGCCGCCAGCACCGGCTGGACGATCTTCGGATCGGTGGTCACATAACCGCCCTCGGCATCATCCTGCCTGAGCTGGTTGACCTTGATCGCGGCGACCTCCTCGCCGTCCACCGAGATGGTGAACTTGCCATCGCTCGGGAGCGTGTCCCAGCCGTCGATCGTCGGCAGCACCATCATGACCGGCGAGTTCGCACCGCTGGTCCGCACGAAGGAGGGGATCGCCAGGCCGCCATCATTGGCCGGCAGGTCGCTGGTCGTCAGCCGGCAGGTCATGGCGGCATTGCAGGCCGCGTTCCAGGTGGCGCCGGTATCGAGGATTTCCGCCGCCGAAGCCGTGGTCTGAAGCGAAAGCACGCCAACCACCGAGGCCGCCAGCCCCGCGTATACAAGTGAACGCATTCTCATGAACGTTTTCCTTTCTGCACATTGACAGCGCGGCGACAATGGCTCGCCCTTCACGCCCAAATTGTGACGTGTGCGAAAGGCATTTTTTGAGCGATTGCTGATGGAAAACAAGAGGTTGCTGTGGGCTTGGCAAGAAGCGGCGGGGTCGCCCCCGCCAAGGCGTCCAATCCGCATATTGGCGGAACCGGCCTACGCCCACCAGCTCCGGTCGCCGGCAAGGCCGCGGGCCAGCACCTTGCGGACCGCATCCTCGGTCAGCGGCGCCGGATTGTTGAGCACCAGCCGGGTCGCCTTGACCGCCGAGCGGGCGATCTGGTCGAAATGGCGTTCCTCGATCCCGAGCGATTTCAGTTCCAGCGGCGTGCCGGTCTGTTCCAGCAGCGCCTCGATCCTTTCGATCGCGGCCCGACCGTTCTCCTCCGGCGAGGCGGCGCTGTCGGCGACATCGAGGCAATGGGCCATCTCCGCGAATTCCGCCGTTGCATAAGGCAGGTTCAGCCGCATGACATAGGGCAGCAGCGCGCCGACGCCGAAACCGTGGGGGGTGTGGCCGATCGCCGCCATCGGGCTCTGGATCGCATGGGCCGCCGCCGTGCCCGTCGTATTGATCGCCATACCGGCGCAGTAGGCGGCGAACATCACATCCGACCGCGCGGCGAGATCGGCGGGGTTCTCGACCACGCGCCCAAGCGAGCGGTTCATCAGCCTGAGCCCCTTCTCGCAGAACATGTCGGTGATGCGGTTCTTGCCGACATAGATCTGGGTTTCGATCTGTTCAGGGCTCGGGTTCTTCGGCTTGGCGGTATAGGCCTCGACCAGATGCGACAGCGCGTCGGCGGCGGTCGCCGCCGTCAGGCCGGGCGGGCAGGTAAGCGTCAGCTCCGGATCGATGATCGCGATCGCCGGCTCGATATGGGCATCGGCGACCGCCATCTTCATGCCGGTCTCCTCATCGAAAACGATCGCGAGGCTGGTGACCTCCGCGCCGGTTCCGCCGGTGGTCGGGATGGTGATCACCGGAATGCAGGGGCCCGGCACCGCGAACTCGCCGAAATAATCGCGCACGTCGCCGCCATGGGCGAGCACGGCCGAGGCTGCCTTGGCGAGATCCATGCAGGACCCGCCGCCGACGCCGATGATGACATCGACAGCGCTCGCCATCCCGGCGACCTCCATGACGTTGCGGCGCGGCAGGTCCGGCTCGGCCTGATCATAGACCGAAACCGCAAGACCACATTCGCGCAGGTCCTCGGCAAGCGCCGCAAATTCCGGGGTCGTCGCCATGCGGGCGTCGGTGACCACCAGCGCGCGGGTTCCGAAGCCGCGTGCATAACGGCCAAGCTGGCGGCGTTGGCCAGGGCCGAACAGCACCGTTTTCGGCTGGCGCACGAGGCCGAGCCCCAGCGTATTCTCCATCGTCATCAGCTCAGCGCCTCGTTGACCGTGACCGCCATGTATTTCTGCTCCATGAATTCATAGATCCCCTCCTGCCCGGCCTCACGCCCGATGCCCGAAGCCTTGGTGCCGCCGAACGGGGCCTTGGGATCGGCCATGATGCCGCGATTGATGCCGACCATACCGAACTCCAGCCGTTCGCCAAAGGTCAGCGCGCGCGACAGGTCCCTTGTAAACACATAGGAGGCCAGACCGAAATCGCTTTCATTGGCAAAGGCGAGCGCCGCCTCCGGACCATCGACCGAAAAGATCGCCGCAATCGGCGCGAACAGTTCGTTCGAGCACATCACTTCGTTGCGGCCCTCAAACCGCACCACCGTCGGCTCGAAGAAATAGCCCTCGCCCGCCACCGGCTTGCCGCCGGCAAGCAGCTGGCCGCCGGCATCGGTGAGCTGCTTCAGGGTCTCGCCCAGCCGATCGCGCTGCTTGGCCGAAATCATCGGCCCGACATCGACCGCGCCCATGCCGTCGCCGACCTTCAGCGCCTTGACCTTGGCCACGAATTTTTCGGTGAACGCGGCCTCCACCCTTCTGTCGACGATGATCCGGTTGGCGGCAACGCAGGCCTGGCCGGCATTGCGGAACTTGCAGATGATCGCCTGCTCGGCCGCGAGATCGATATCGGCATCATCGAGCACGATGAACGGCCCGTCGCCGCCAAGCTCCATCGATGCGTTGAGAATGTTGCGCGCGCCCTGCTCCATCAGCAGGCCGCCAACCCCGGTGGAGCCGGTAAAGGAGACCTTGCGCAGGCGCTTGTCCTTCAAAAGCGGCTCGGAGACGCCGGAGGACTTGGTGGTGTGCAGCAGGTTGACGACGCCTGCCGGAAAGCCCGCATCATGCAGCACTTCCACAAACAGCGCGCCCGTGAGCGGCGTTTCCTGGGCAGTCTTGGTGATCGTGGTGCAGCCGGCGGCAAGGGCCGCGCCCGCCTTGCGCACGATCATCAGCAGCGGAAAATTCCAGGGTGTGATCAGCAGACAGGGCCCGATCGGCTGATGCTTGACCACGACCCGGAAATCACCGCTGGAACTGTCGGAATAGGAACCGTGGATATGGGCGCTCTGCTCCGCGAACCACAACAGGAAATCGGCGGACAGCAGGAATTCCGCCCGCGATTCCGTCAGCGGCTTGCCGCTTTCGAGCGTCATGATCTTGGTGAACGCTTCCTCGCGCTCCATCATCAGACGGTAGGCCTTGTGCATGAGGTTGGCGCGGGCGCGCGGCGCAAGCTTTGCCCAGCCGGGCTGGGCCGCGGCCGCGGCATCAAGGGCGGCAAGCGCCTCGGCCGAACTCGCATGCGACACAGTAGCGACCGGCCGTCCGTTTGCCGGGTTCATCACCTGAAACTCTGACGGCCCTTCCACCCATTGGCCGCCGATATAGAGCCTGCGATCAGGCATCAAGGCCTCGTGATCCGTGGAGAGCGGACTTTGCGTGTTCATGTCATACCATCCTTGGTGAAGCGGCGCTGGTGGCTGCCTTTTAATATGTTCGTATTACGGTATTATAGGATTATGATCATGACAAGGGCATTTTGCGTCATTGACGATAATACCGTAATACCATATGAGTGTGTGAAAGCGAGGTCTGCGGCGCATTTTTTGCCGCCGGCAGAAACAGGCACAAGACCAAGCGCCGGCTCCGCGACCCGCTTAAAGATAAAGGCCGGCGTGCGCCTTGCCGCCGCAAGATTTGACGAGAATGGGAGGTTTCACAATGAACGCGGTATCGCACAAACAGCTTGAGCTCGATGTCGCCATCATCGGCGCGGGCGTCGGCGGGCTCTACGCGCTGCACAAGACGCGCAACGTGCTCGGCATGAAGGCCGAAGCCTTCGACGATGCCGGCGGCGTCGGCGGCACATGGTACTGGAACCGCTATCCGGGCTGCCGGGTCGATACCGAATCGACCGTCTACACCTATTCCTTCGACCTCGACATGTTCCAGAACTGGGAATGGTCGGAGCGCTATGCCAAGCAGCCTGAAGTACTGAACTATCTGAACGCGGTCGCCGACAAGCACGCCCTGAAGCGCTCGATCCATTTCAACACCCGCATCGCCAGCGCCGAATGGAAAGAGGACGAGGGCCGCTGGCTCCTGACCACCACGGGCGGCGATACCGTGAAGGCAAAATATGTGATCGAGGCCGTGGGGCTTCTCTCCTCCTCCTATGCCCCGCAGTTTCCCGACCAGGACAAGTTCAAGGGCGAGGTGCTACTCGCCTCGAAATGGCCGGACACCGCGCCCGACCTTGAGGGCAAGCGCGTCGGCGTGGTCGGAACCGGCTCGACCGGCATCCAGATCATCACCGCGCTCGCCGACAAGGTCGGCCATCTGCATGTGCTGCAGCGCACCGCGCAATGGGTGGTGCCGCTCGGCATCGGCCCCTTCCCGGCCGAGACGCGCGAGAAGATCAAGGCCGATCCGCACGGCTTCCGCGACTGGGCGCTGAGCACGGCGGCGGTTTTCGGCTTTGACGAAAGCACCGTTTCCGCGCTTGAGGTCGACAATGAAGAGCGCAAACGCGTCTACGAAAAGGCCTGGAAAAAAGGCAATGGCTTCAGCTTCCTGCTCGAAACCTTCTCCGATATTCCGGTGACCGCCGAGGCCAACAAGACGGCGACAGACTTCATCAAGTCGAAGATCGACGCCATCGTCACCGACCCCGAAGTCGCCCGCAAACTGACCCCACGCGACTACTATGCCAAGCGTCCGCTGGCCGCCGATAATTATTACGAGACCTATAATCGCGACAATGTCACCCTCCACGACGTCAAGGCGGAGCCGATCGAGCGCTACACCGAAAACGGGCTGATCGTCGGCGGCAAGGAACTGGAGCTCGACGTGGTGATCATGGCCACCGGCTTCGACGCAATGACCGGCAACTATCTGAAGATCGACACGATCGGGCGCAACGGCGTGCGGCTGAAGGATGCCTGGAAGAACGGTCCGCGCGCCTATGCCGGCATGACGATCGCCGATTTCCCGAACCTTCTGATGGTATTCGGACCCTTCAGCCCGTTCACCAGCCAGCCGCTGGTGCATGAATGGCAGGTCGACTTCCTGTGCGACCTGATCGAGAAGGCCGAACAAGGCAACGGCATCATCGAGACCACGAGAGAGGCCCAGGACGACTGGGTGCGGGTGTGCCAGGAAGGCATGGCCGGCACGCTGTTCGAAGTGACGGACAGCTGGATCAACGGCGCCAACATTCCCGGCAAGCCCCGCACATCGATGTGGTACATGGGCGGCATGGGCAATTACATGACCGAAATGAACGCCATCCGCGACGACAATTACCGCGGTTTCGAAGTCCGCTGATCCCGGTCGCCGAAAACACGGGATCGCCCGGACTTCGGTACAATGGACGCTCCGGCGCACAATCTCCGCCCTCAAGGGTGGAGATTGGCGGTGCTATGCGGCCCCTTACACCTCCATCGAATAGCCGGCACCACGCACGGTGCGGATCACGTCGGGCATTTGCGAGAAGTTGAGGGCCTTGCGCAGCCGTCCGACATGGACGTCGACGGTACGTTCGTCGACATAGATGTCATGGCCCCACACACCGTCGAGAAGCTGGGAGCGGGAGAACACCCTTCCGGGCGAGGTCATCAGGAATTCGAGCAGCCGGAACTCGGTCGGGCCGAGGCGGACTTCCTTGGCCTTGCGGTGAACGCGGTGGGTCTCGCGGTCAAGCTCGATATCGCCGCATTTGAGCACGCTGGAAAGCACTTCCGGCCGCGCCCGCCGCAGGATCGCCCTGACGCGGGCCATCAGTTCCGGCGTCGAGAACGGCTTGACGACATAATCGTCGGCGCCGATCGCAAGACCGCGCACCCGCTCGCTTTCCTCGCCACGCGCCGTCAGCATGATGATCGGCAGGCGTTCGGTCTCCGGCCGCATCCGCAGCCTGCGGCAAAGCTCGATGCCGGAAACGCCCGGCAACATCCAGTCGAGCAGCAGGAGGTCCGGCACCCGCTCCTGCAGCCTGAGTTCGGCCTCGTCGCCGCGCGCGATCGTCTCGACCTCGTAGCCTTCCGATTCAAGGTTGTAGCGCAGCAGGACGCTCAGCGCTTCTTCATCTTCGACAACTGCAATCTTCGGAACCATCTCGTGCCTCTGTCAAATGGTTTCAGGACTTGCTCTCGCCGGAGCCGACCGAGGGCGACATGTCGTCCTTCGGGCGTTCTCCCTGCGGCTGGGAGCCGGTGGCGATGTAGTAGATCATTTCCGCAATATTGGTGGCGTGATCGCCGATGCGCTCGATGTTCTTGGCGCAGAACAGAAGATGCGTGCAGGTGGTAATGTTGCGCGGATCTTCCATCATGTAGGTCAGAAGCTCGCGGAACAGCGAGGTGTAGATCGCGTCGATCTCCTCGTCGCGCTCGCGGATCGAATTGGCCTTGTCGGCCTGGCGCGAGGTGTAGGCGTCGAGCACTTCCTTGAGCTGCAGCAGCGCCAGTTCCGACAGGTGCTCGATGCCGTGGGCGAGCTTGCGCGGAACCCCGGTGCCCTGCACCGAGATCACCCGCTTGGCGGTGTTCTTGGCCATGTCGCCAACGCGCTCGAGGTCGGCGGCGATGCGGATCGCGCCCATGATCTCGCGCAGGTCCGCCGCCACCGGCTGGCGCCGCGCGATGGTGACGATCGCCTTTTCGCCGACCTCGCGCTCGGCCTCGTCCAGCGCCAGATCCTCGGCGATCACCTTTTCGGCGAGTTCGGTATCGGTGTTGACCAGCGCCACGACGGATTGCGAGACCATCTCTTCCGCCATGCCGCCCATTTCGGAAATCCGGCGCTGGAGATATTTCAGCTCCTCGTCGAAGGCCGATATGATATGCGAGTGTGCCATCTGTGCGTCTCCTTAACCGAACCGGCCCATGATGTAGTCCTGGGTGCGCTGGTCCGCGGGATTGGTGAAAATCGTGTCGGTGTCGTCCTCCTCGACCATGTAGCCGAGATGGAACATCGCCGTGCGTTCGGAAACGCGGGCCGCCTGCTGCATCGAATGGGTCACCATCACGATGGTGTAGTTCTGCTTCAACTCGCTGATCAGTTCCTCCACCCGCGCGGTCGCGATCGGGTCGAGCGCCGAGCACGGCTCGTCCATCAGGATCACTTCCGGGCTGACGGCGATCGCGCGGGCGATGCAGAGCCGCTGCTGCTGGCCGCCGGAAAGGCTGGTGCCGGGTTCCTGCAGACGGTCCTTGACCTCGTTGAACAGGCCCGCCTTCTGCAGGCTGGTCTCCACGATCCGGTCGAAATCCGAACGGTGGCGGGCAAGGCCATGGATGCGCGGGCCGTAGGCGACGTTCTCGTAGATCGACTTCGGAAACGGGTTCGGGTTCTGGAAAACCATGCCGACGCGGGCGCGCAGCTCCACCACATCGATGCCGGAGGTATAGATATCCTCGCCGTCGAGCGTGATCGTGCCGGTAACCCGGCAATTGTCGATCGTGTCGTTCATTCGGTTGAGCGTGCGCAGAAAGGTCGACTTGCCGCAGCCCGACGGGCCGATCAGCGCGGTGACGGCATTCTGGCGAATGTTCAGGTTGACGTCGAACAGCGCCCGCTTCTGCCCGTAATAGACGGAAACATCCTTGCCGACCATCTTGTAGGTTTGTTCGTTCATGTTTCCGCTCATTGTTCTTTTCGCATCAAGGGTCATTCTACCAGCGCCGCTCGAAGCGGCGGCGGAGAATGACCGCGGTCAGGTTCATCAGGATCAGGAA
>NZ_DEPM01000245.1:13375-18888 GCF_002358775.1 Martelella sp. UBA3392 | reverse complement strand
TCGCCCGCCCACATGTAGATCTGCACCGGCAGCGCGGTGGAGGGATCGAGCGGGCTTGCCGGATAATCCGCTACGAAGGCGACCATGCCGATCAGCAGCAGCGGCGCGGTTTCGCCGAGCGCGCGGGCAAGGCCGATGATCGTGCCGGTGAGGATGCCCGGCATGGCGAGCGGCAACACGTGGTGGAACACCGCCTGCATTTTCGAGGCGCCGACGCCGAGCGCCGCCGAACGGATCGAGGGCGGCACCGCCTTCAGCGCCGAGCGGGTGGCGATGATGATCGTCGGCAGCGTCATCAGCGTCAGCACCAGCCCGCCGACGAGTGCGGCCGAGCGCGGCAGGCCGAGAAAGCCGATGAACAGCGCCACGCCGAGCAGGCCGAAGACGATCGACGGCACGGCGGCGAGGTTGTTGATATTGACCTCGATGACATCGGTGAACCGGTTCTTCGGCGCGAATTCCTCGAGATAGATCGCCGAGGCGACGCCGAGCGGCAGGGACAATACCAGCACGATGCCCATCATGTAGAGCGTGCCGACGAAGGCAACGCCGATACCCGCCGATTCCGGCCGCGAGGAGGCGCCATGGGTGAAGAAGCCGGTGTTGAAGCTCTTGTGCAGCCGGCCTTCCGCCTTCAGCTCCGCCATCCATGCGGCCTGTTGATCTGAGACGCGGCGGCTGGTTTCCGGCAGCGAGAGATCGATCTGGCCCTTGTTGGCGGAATCGACATCGGCGGCGGCCAAGAGCTTCACGTCGACGGTCTTTCCAATCACCGACGGGTCGTCCATCACCACGTCGCGCAGGTCGACGCGGGCCGAGCGCGAGACGAGCCGCATGGCTTCGCGCATCTCGGCGGCATTGGCGGGATCGAGATCGAGCGTTTTCGCCAGCGCGTCCTGTACCAGAGCCGGATAATTCGCCGTCAGCAGCAGGCGCGGGTTTTCGTCGCGCAGGCCCTCGGGGTCGACCACCTGCTCCGAAAACGTGATCGGCAGCGTGATCGTGGTCTGCTGGAAGGCGGAAAAGCCCTTGCCGGCGACGGAGAACAGCAGCGCCGCCAGGAAAAACAGGCCGGCGAAGATCGCGAGAAAACCGAACACGCGGAACCGCCTTTCGGCGCGGTGGCGGCGTTTCAGCCCCTTGCGGCGGGTCTCGGTGACCTTGCGGCGGAAATCCCCCGCCTCGTTCGGATTGGTGAAGGTCTCGCTCATGCGTACTGCTCCCGGTATTTGCGCACGACATAGAGCGCGTAGACATTGAGGCAGAGCGTGATCACGAACAGGGTCAGGCCGAGCGCGAAGGCCACCAGCGTCTGGGGCGTGTTGAATTCGAGGTCGCCGGTGAGCTGGTTGACGATCTTCACCGTCACCGTCGTCATCGGCTCGAACGGGTTGATCTGCAGATTGGCGGCAACGCCGGCGGCAAGCACCACGATCATGGTCTCGCCGATCGCGCGCGAGGCCGTCAAAAGCAGCGCGCCGACAATGCCGGGCAGCGCCGCAGGCAGCACCACGCGCTTGATGGTTTCCGACTGTGTCGCGCCAAGCCCGAGCGAGCCCTTGCGCAGGCTGTCGGGCACGGCGTTGATGATGTCATCGGAGAGCGACGAGACGAACGGGATCAGCATGATGCCCATCACCACGCCCGCCGTCAGCACCGACTGCGCCTCGATGAAATTGCGGTAATCGCCGGTGAACAGCCCGTTCAGCTCGGTGGAAATGTCGCGCAGCAGCGGGCCGACCGTGATCAGCGCGAAAAAGCCGTAGACGATGGTCGGAATACCGGCCAGCACTTCCAGAAGCGGCTTGGCGATCGCGCGCAGCCGGCCGCTTGCATATTCCGACATGTAGATCGCGGCATAAAGACCGATCGGTACGGCAACTGCCATTGCCACGAGCGAGATATAGATCGTGCCGGCCAGAAGCGGGATCAGGCCGAACTGTCCGGGCGAGCCGGTCTCGCCGGCGGCGGCGAAGCGCGGGTCCCACACCGTGCCGAAGAAGAAATCGATCGGCGAGACCTGGGCGAAGAAGCGCAGCGATTCCGACAGCATCGACAGCACGATGCCAACGGTCGTCAGGATCGCGATGGTGGAGGCGAGAAGCAGGGCCCCCAGCACCACCTGCTCGACGCGGTTGCGGGCCTGGAACTGCGGCTTGACCGCGCGGAAGGAGAGCGCCAGCGAGATAAGCGAGACGGCCAGTACGGCGGCCGCCATGGCGTAGCTGCTTTTCGCCGAAAGCGCGTTCATCCGCTCCGCCGATTTGAGCACGAAGGGTTGCGGATTGGCGGCCAGCGGAATGCCGCTTTTGGCCAGCACCGCGCGAAGCTGGCTGGAATCTTCCGCGACGCGTTCGCGCGCAGCATCGGGCAGTTGCCGCAGGCCGTAGGCGACGGAGGTGACGGTGTTGAAGGTCAGGCTCTGGGCCGAGGCCGGCTGCTCCTTCACGCTTTCTGGAAAACCCTCCCGGATCTCCGCGCCGATCAGGAGCGGGCTCGCCACCATCCATACCGCCATCAGGAGCATGGCGGGAACGACGGTGGCGATCGTGACGAAGCTTGCGTGATGGCTCGGCCGGGAGTTGATCCGCCCGGCATCGGCCAGCGCATAGGCCTTGGCGCGGGCGGCAAAGAAGCCGCCTGCGCTGAGAAGCACGATAAGCGCCAGTATGATCAAAAACACATGCATATTCGGACCATCCGGGGCATCAGGCCCCTTGTTGCCGCCGGCGGCGGCGATTGTCATTCATAGCGGTCGCTACTGTGTCTGCTGCAGCGTCACGCCCGCATCGAAAGCGGCCTTGGTTGCCGCGCGTTCCGCTTCCGAAGCCGGCACGAGGCCATATTCGGCAAGCGGGCCATAGGGCCCGGCCATGTCGTCGGAGAGGAAGAAATCGACATATTCCTTGAGGCCCGCGATCGCGCCGACATGGGCATTCTTGACGTAGAAATAGAGCGGTCGCGAGACCGGGTATTCGCCGGAGCCGACGGTCGCGAGCGTCGGCGTGACGCCATCGATCGTCGCCACATTCAGCTTGTCGGTATTGTTGTCGTAGAAGGACAGGCCGAAGACGCCGAGCGCGGAACGGTTGGCGGCAACCCGCGCCAGCGTTTCGGTATAGTCGCCGTCAATGCCCGGCGCGCGGCCATCCTTGCGCACGGCGATGCATTTGCTCTCGCCCTGCTTCTCGCCGAATTCCTCCGTGAGAAAATCGACAGCGCCCGACTCTTCGCAGCCGACCGCCAGCACCTTTTCCTCGAAGACTTCGCGGGTGCCGTGCTTTTCGCCGGGAATATAGGCGGTGATCTCGACATCGGGCAGCGCCGGATTGACTTGCGCCCAGCGGGTATAAGGGTTTTCCACGAGCTTGCCGTCGATCACCAGTTCGGCGGCGAGCGCCTTATAGAGATCGAGCGGCGTCAGCGCCATCGGCTCCATCGCGGCGTCGGTGGCGAACACGATGCCGTCATAGCCGAACACGATTTCGGAAATGCCGGTGACGCCGTTCTTGGCGCAGTTTTCGCGCTCGCCCTCACGCATCGGCCGCGAGGCATTGGCGATATCGATGGTGCGCGGGCCGACGCCCTTGCAGAATTCCTTGAGCCCGGCCGACGAGCCGCCCGATTCCACGATCGGCGTCTTGTAGTCGGGATAGATCTCGCCAAAGGTCTCCGCCACGATCTTGGCATAGGGCAGCACGGTGGAGGAGCCGGCGATCTGGATCTGGCTGCGCGCCAGCGCCGGCGCGGCAAAGGCAAGCGCGGCGGCAAGCGTCACGATCGGCAGGATGAATGGCTTCATGGCTGGCTCGCCTCTTGCGGCTTTGCGGTGCCCTCTCGGGTTGACCCGGTTTTATGTCATTTTTATTTCAGTTTTATGACAGTCTATCCCTATGAAAAAATTAAGGGTTTTACTTTGCCAACGCCGTCAGAACCGGACGGTGAAGGTCGTGCCCTGGCCGACTTCGGATTTCACCGAGAGCCGGGCGCGGTGGCGGGTGAGGATGTGCTTGACGATGGCCAGCCCAAGGCCGGTGCCCTTCTTCGAACGGCTGTCGGCGACCGAGACTCGATAGAAGCGCTCGGTCAGTCGCGGCACATGTTCGGAGGGAATGCCGGGGCCGTGGTCGACCACGGAAACCTCGGCCCCGGAGGGCGAAAGCGGCTTGAGATAGACCTCGACCTTGCCGCCTTCGGAGCCGTATTTGCAGGCGTTTTCGATCAGGTTTTCGAACACTTCCACCAGCTCGTCCTTGTCGCCGTTCACCGTCACCGGCTCCTCGGGCATGAACAGGTGGATCGACACGTCCAGATCCTCGGCCAGAGGCAGCAGGCTGTCGCGGACATGGCCGAGCAGGGCATTGAGCGTGACCGTCTGGTCCGGCGGCAGATGGGCCTTGGCCTCCAGCCGCGACAGGCTCATCAGGTCGTCGACCAGACGGCTCATCCGGGTCGCCTGGTCGAGCATGATCGGCAGGAACCGCTCCTGCGCCTTTACGTCGTGCTTGGCCGGGCCCTGCAGCGTTTCGATATAGCCGCGCAGCGAGGCGAGCGGGGTTCTGAGTTCGTGGCTGGCATTGGCGACGAAGTCGGAGCGCATGCGATCGATCCGGCGCGCCTCGGAGACATCGCGCAGCACCAGCATGAACACCGGCCTTTCGGCATCGGAAACCGGCGCGCTGCGCACCAGATAGACGCGCTCGGAGGGCAGGCGCTCAGAATATTCGATCTGGTTGACCCTGCCGTTCGCCAGCGTGTCGCGGATGATGTCGAGCACGCCGGGGGCGCGCATGCGCGCCGAGATGTGGGAGCCGAGCGGGAATTTTCCGAACGTGTCGCTCGCCGAGCGGTTCTGGAACAGAACCGTGCCGTCAGGGGCCAGAAGATAGATCGCAAGGTCGATTTCATCGAGCAGGCCGGGAAGGTCACCGAAATCGAAGGCAAGCGCGGTTTCCAGACTGTCGGGAACGCTCTCCTCCTCCGCGGCCAGCCTGGGCCGGATGGCGGCAATGGCGGCAGCGCAGACGATGAGCCAGGCGGCGATGACGGCAAGGGCCGGGAGCGCACCGTCATAGAGCGCAAGCAGCGCCACCGCCGTCGTTGCGAGCAACACGAACCACGCCGCGGCCATGCGCGAGGCAATGCCGCTCAGAATGCCTTCCACACGGTTCACACTATGCTCCCGAAATCTCCTGAACTGCGCCTACTATACGCATTTTGTAACAGGAATATTGATGACGGGAAAATAATCGGGGGAGGGCGGGGCAGGACCGAGAACAGTCGCAGCCCTCCGCTTTGCAGGGCCCTTGCAATAGCGACCTCTCCGCCCGGAGAGGAGATTATACGCTGCAAAGCCCCACCCCACGCCCTCGCTCTTCACTGTTGGAAATTCCTGAAAACCGGCCAACATCATTGCAGCGGCCCGCCATTTCGCTATCTTCGGCCCGCCGCCCCCTCTCTTTCCGCGGCAGGCGATTGATTTTTCCCTCCGGACAGGGCACGGACAGGCCACA
>NZ_DEPM01000245.1:0-13030 GCF_002358775.1 Martelella sp. UBA3392 | reverse complement strand
CAGACGAAAGGAACCGAGATGACCAGCGCGAGTTTTGCCGAGCCGCAAGTGATGGCCGACCTGATGGCCCGGATGCTGTGGGAGATCGAGGCGGTGCATTTTTCCCCCGACGAGCCCTACAAGCTTTCCTCCGGCCTGGTGAGCCCGGTCTATATCGACTGCCGCCGGCTGATCTCGTTTCCGCGCATCCGCTCCACCCTGATGGATTTCGCGGCCGCCAAGATCATGGCCGAGGCCGGCTTCGAGCAGTTCGACTGCGTGGCCGGCGGCGAGACCGCGGGCATTCCCTTCGCCGCCTTTCTGGCCGAACGCCTCGACCTGCCGATGATCTACTGCCGCAAGAAGCCAAAGGGCTACGGCAAGAACGCGCAGATCGAAGGCCATATGCCGGAAGGCGCGCGGGTGCTGGTGATCGAAGACCTGACCACGGCCGGCGGCTCGATGTTCAATTTCATCGACGCGATCCGCAATGCCGGCGGCATCGTCAATCACGGCATGGCGCTGTTCTATTACGATATTTTCGCCGAGGCCGGGAAACGTTTCGCCGATGGCGGCGTTGACCTTCATTATATCGCGACCTGGCAGAACGTGCTGGCGGTGGCGCGGGAGAAAAAACTGTTCGATGACAAGGCGCTCGATTCCGTCGCCGATTTTCTCGACCAGCCGATGGCCTGGTCGAAGGCGCGCGGCGGCGTCGACCGACTGTCCGCCTGAGACGCGCTGAAAACAACTGGGAGAACATAATGATCCTGTGCTGCGGCGAAGCCCTTATCGACATGCTGCCCCGTGAGACCACAAAACGCGAGCCGGCGTTTTCGCCCTATGCCGGCGGCGCGGTCTGCAACACGGCGGTGGCGCTCGCAAGGCTCGGCCGGCCAACCGGCTTCTTCTCCGGCCTGTCATCGGACCTGATGGGCGACATCATCCGCGAAAAGCTCGACGCCTCCAAGGTCGACCATTCCTATGTCGCCACCTCCGACCGCCCCACCACCCTTGCCTTCGTCAAGCTGGTGAACGGCGCGGCGAGCTACGCCTTCTATGACGAGAACACCGCCGGCCGGATGATCACCGAGGCCGACCTGCCGGAAATCGGCGATGACTGCCGCGCCATGCATTTCGGCGCGATCAGCCTGATCCCCGAGCCCTGCGGCTCGACCTATGAAGCGCTGCTGATGCGTGAGGCCGACAAGCGCGTGATCTCGCTTGATCCGAATATCCGCCCGAGCTTCATCACCGACGCCGACAAGCACCGCGCCCGGATCGAGCGGATGGCGGCGAAGGCCGATATCCTGAAATTCTCCGATGAGGATCTCGACTGGTTCGGGCTCGAAGGTTCGCTCGACGACAAGGCCCGCCACTGGATTGCGGCCGGCGCCAGCCTCGTGGTCATCACCCGCGGCAGCGACAGCACGATCGGCTACACCGCCACGCAAAAGGTCGAAGTGGCGAGCGAAAAGGTCGAGGTGGTCGACACCGTCGGCGCCGGCGACACGTTCGATGCCGGCATCCTTGCCTCGCTCGACCTCGCCGGCCTGCTGACCAAGGACAAGGTGAAGACGCTTTCGGCCGACGCCATCCGCGACGCGCTTGCGCTCGGCGCAAAGGCCGCCGCCGTCACCGTCTCGCGCGCCGGCGCCAACCCGCCCTTCGCCCGCGAAATCGGGCTCTGATCCGCCGTCTGATAACTTACACCAGCCCGCGTCCCTTCAGCATCGCCTCGGGGCCGGGCATGCGGCCGCGGAAGGCCTGATAGGCTGCTTCCGGCGCAACCGATCCGCCTTTGGTGAGGATCTCCGACTTGAGCTTGCCCGCGGTTGCCGGATCGAAGACGTTGCCCGCCTCCTCGAAGGCTTCGAAGGCGTCGGCGTCGAGCACTTCGGACCACATGTAGGAATAATATCCTGCCGAATAGCCATCGCCTGCGAAGATGTGCAGGAAATGCGGGATGGCGTGGCGCATCGCGATCGCCTTGGGCATGCCGATCGCATTGAGCACCCCATCCTGGAACGCCACCGGATCGGCCGGCGGATGTTCGGCGGTGTGGAGGCGCATGTCGACGATGGCGCAGGCGGTGTATTCGACGGTCGCGAAGGCCTGGCCGAAGGTCGCGGTGGAAAGCACCTTGTCCATCAGCGCCTCCGGCATCGCCTCTCCGGTTTCGGCGTGCAGCGCATAGGTCTTCAGCACCTCCGGCGTGGTCAGCCAATGCTCGTAGAGCTGGGAGGGCAGTTCCACGAAATCGCGGTCGACCCCGGTGCCCGAGACGGACGGGTAGGTGACGTCCGACAGCATGCCGTGCAGCGCATGGCCGAATTCATGGAACAGGGTGCGGGCGTCGTCCAGCGACAGCAGCGCCGGCTTTCCGGCGGCGGGCTTGGCGAAATTGCAGACATTGATGACGATCGGGATTTCGCCCTGATCCCCGTTCGGCAGCGTCAGCCTGTGCTGGCTCTGCAGCGCGTTCATCCACGCGCCGGAGCGTTTCGAGGTGCGGTTGAAATAATCGCCGAGGAACAGCGCGATCAGGTCGTCGTTGGCGTCGCGGATTTCATAGACCCGCACATCCGGGTGATAGGCCTTCACATCCGGCTTCGCCACGGCGCGAATGCCGAACAGCCGCCCGGCCACCGAGAAACAGGCCTCGATGATCTTCTCGAGCTGAAGATAGGGCTTCACCTCGCTCTCGGAGAAATCGAATTTCCGGGCCTTCAGCTTCTCGGCATAATAGCGCCAGTCCCAGGCCTCGATCTCGCCATTATAGCCTTCCTCGGCCGCAAGCGCCCGCAGTTCCGCCTCATCGTCGGCCGCCGCCTTCACCGCCTTTTCCCAGACATCCATCAGCAGCGCATCGACGGCGTTCGCGGTCTTGGCCATGGTGTTGTCGAGTTTCAGCGCGGCGAAATTCTCGTAGCCGAGAAGTGCAGCCTTTTCCGCGCGCAGCGCCAGCGTTTCCTTCATGATCGCGCGGTTGTCGTGCTCGCCGCCGGACAGGCCGCGCGCGGTCCAGGCCTTGAACGCCTTTTCGCGCAGGTCGCGGCGGGCCGAGAGCGTCAGGAACGGCTCCACGATCGAGCGCGACAGAGTCACGGCATATTGGCCCTCGCGGCCGCGCTCGCTGGCCGCGCCCGCCATCGCGTCGATCAGAAAATCGGGAAGGCCGGCAAGCTCATCTTCTTGCGTCAGGAACATCGCCCAGTCGCTTTCGTCGGCCAGCACGTTCTGGCCGAAGGCGGCGCCGAGTTCGGCGAGCCGGCGATTAACGGCGGCCAGCCGTTCCTGCTCCGCGCCCTCAAGTTGCGCGCCGGAGCGGATAAAACCCTTCCAGTGGCGCTCCAGCACGCGAAGCTGCTCACCGGTCAGCCCCAGCCCATCGCGCGCCTGCCACAGCGTGTCGATGCGCTGGAACAGCGCCTTGTTGGCGCCGATCGCGGAATAGTGGCTGGAGAGTTTCGGCACGATCTCGCGCTCGATCTTCTGGATCTCGGGATTGGTGTCGGCGCCGGCGCGCGTGAAGAACACCGCGCTGACCCGCGACAGCGCATCGCCGGCAACCTCCAGCGCATCGACCGTGTTGGCGAAATCGGGGGCATCCGGGTTTGCGGCGATCGCGTCGATCTCGCGGTTGTGGTCGGCCATCGCCCAGTCGAAGGCCGCGGTGAAATCGCCCTCCGCGATGCGGTCGAATTCGGGCAGGCCCGCAAAACCCTCCCAGCGGATGAGAGCGCTGTTGATCGTATCGGTCATGTCTGGCTGGTCCTTTCATGCTGGCTGGCGGCCTATCATGTGTGTGCGGCAGACGCGGCTTCAAGGCAAGGCCTTGATCGGCTGACGAAAAAATAGTAAGCATGGCTTATTAATCACCAGATACAGGAAACGGAATGGCGCAAGCATCGGTCGACAGGTTCGGATTCCTGCTGAGCGACGTCGCGCGGCTCTATCGCGCGGCTTTCGAACGCGAGATCGCCAAAAGCGGCCTTGGCGTCACGCCGGGCGAGGCGCGCGCGCTTGTCCGCATTGCCGCCATCAACGGCATGCGCCAGAGCGAGATCGCGGTGGCGCTCGGCATCGAGCCGATGACGCTGTCGCGCTATGTCGACGGGCTGGAAAAGGCTGGGCTGGTCGAACGCCAAGCCGACCCCAGGGACGGCCGCGCCAAATGCGTATCCACGACGGAAAAGGCCGAAGACGTGCTCGCCGCCATTCTAGCCCATGCCGACGATCTGGTCACGCGGCTGCAGGCCAACCTCGCCGAGAGCGACAGGCAGGCGCTCAACAGGGCGCTGAAGACCATGCGCGACAATCTGGCGCGGCTTTGAAAGACGATGACATAATGAGCAGACCTTCCGCAACGCGACCTCTGATGAGCGAGGGCCGCACAAGCTTTCTGGGCGCGGCGCTCTCCATGCTCGGGCCGATTTCGCTGTCGCTCTATACGCCCGCCATGCCGGCGCTGACGGAGGCCTTTGCCACCACGGATGCGGCGATCAAGCTGTCGCTGTCATTTTATTTTGGCGGCTTCGCCTTCGCGATGCTCGCCACTGGGCCGCTATCGGATGCGTTCGGACGGCGGCGCACGGTGGTGTGGTTTCTGGCGCTTTATCTGCTCGGCAGCATCCTCGCCGCCTTTGCGGGCAGCGTGTCGATGCTGCTCGCTGGCAGGTTGATCCAGGGCATCGGCGCATCGGTGGGGCTGACCGTCGGCCGCGCGATCGTGCGCGACCAGTTCACCGGCGAGCCGGCCTCGCGGATCCTCAACATGCTCGGCATCATGCTCGCTGTCGGCCCGGCGATCGCGCCGACATTCGGCGGCATCATCCTCTATCTGATCGGCTGGAAGGCGATCTTCGTCGCCATGATCGGCTTCGGCCTCACGCTCGGCGCGCTGGTGCTGCTGCTGATGGAGGAGACCGGAAAGCCGGATCGCGCCAAGGCCCGGCCGCTGCCGCTTATGAAGGCCTATGGCCGGCTGTTGCGCAGCCAGCACTTCATGGCCTCGTCGCTGATTATCGCCGCGTCGACCGGTTCGCTTTATGCGCTCGCATCGATCCTGCCCTTCGTGATGATCAATCTTGCAGGCCTGACGCCATCACAATTCGGCCTCGGCATGCTGATGCAGACCGGCTGCTATTTTACCGGTTCGGTGGTCTTCCGTATCCTGCTTCGCTGGTTCACGTCGAAGGCGCAGGTGGCCTTCGGCCTTTCCTTCGTCGGCATCGGCGCGGTCGCGCTTGCCATTTCCACGGAGGTTCTGCCGATCTCCTATCTTTCGGTGATGCTGCCGGTCGGCTGCTTCGCCTTCGGCATCGCCTTCCTGATACCCTATATCACCAACGCGGCGCTGCTGCCGTTTCCAGATATCGCCGGCTCGGCCTCGGCGATGATGGGCTTCATGCAGATGGGCTCCGGCCTCGTCACCGGCATGATCGCCGCCCTTCTCGGTTCCCCGATACTGGCCATGCAGATCATGGTGCCGGCCATGGGCGCGATCGCCGTCGCCTGCTATCTCTGGCTCCGCTTGATCGAAACACGGGAACCGGCATCTCCGGAAATCCGGGAGCCGGTCGAACCGCCCGCAGCCGGCGATGATTGGAACAAGGACCCCCAGCGTTCCGCAGCGATAAAATAACGGACATATCGCCTTTTACTGGTATTCACCGCACAAGCCCGCTAGGGTTGAGATCGTGATTCCGGGGGCACAGATCATGTTGCGCAATGCGCTCGATTTCATGCGGGCCAATGTCAGGTTCTTTGCGATCGTGATCGTCGCGACGGCGGTTCTCCCCTCGCTCGCGCCCGCCGCCATCGCCAGCCTGCTGGAGGTCGTCGCCAGCAGCGCGGTCCTCTTTCTCATCTACAGGCGGCTCCTGCGACAGGTCTCCTTGAACCCCTTCAGCCCCGGCGCGGGGATCGCGCCTGCGGAACTGTTCGGTTTCGTCTGGCGCGACCTTGTCATCGTGGCCATATCGGTGGCCTTTCCAATCCTGCTGCTTCTGGCCGTGACCCTTGTCGACCTGACGAATGTGAACGTCAACATCGCCCTGATCTACGGGAGTACCGTGCTTCTCGAGCTTTCCGCGGTCTGGGGCATTGCCTATTTCGGCACATGGCTCCCGGCATATGTCTATGGCCAAAACCCGACATTCCGGGCAGCGCGAAAGCGCGGTCAGGCGAGTTTCGGCTCGCTTGCATGGCGGTTCACGCTTTTATCGCTGGCGGTGCTCGCCATCGGTTTCGCGCTCGTCCAGATTGACGGCCCGCTCGGACTCTCCGATGCGATATGGCTCTACTGGCTCGTCATCATCCCAATCACCGCCGTCATCAACTGGTTCGTCAATGTCTATATCGCGGTCGCGCTCTGCCAGGCCTATGTGACGCTCGAGAAACTCGTCTGATGCCGTCTGGGCGATGTCCCCAAAGGGGAGGTCAACGAGGCGGCGGGACTGCCGCCTCGTCTTGCAAGATTGCTCACATCCGGTCGCGCTTGGCCAGCGTCCTCAGGCGCAGCGCATTGAGCTTGATGAAGCCGGCGGCGTCCTTCTGGTCGTAGGCGCCATGGTCGTCCTCGAAGGTGACGAGGGCTTCGGAATAGAGCGACTTCGGGCTCTCGCGGCCGATGACCATGACATTGCCCTTGTAGAGCTTCAGCGTCACCTCGCCCTCGACATGCTCCTGGCTCTTGTCGATCGCGGCCTGCAGCATCATTCGTTCCGGCGAGAACCAGAAGCCGTAATAGATCAGCTCGGCATATTTCGGCATCAACTCGTCCTTGAGGTGCGCGGCACCCCGGTCGAGCGTGATGGATTCAATGGCGCGGTGGGCGGCGAGAAGGATGGTGCCGCCGGGGGTCTCGTAGACGCCGCGCGATTTCATGCCGACGAAGCGGTTTTCGACCAGGTCGAGACGGCCGATGCCGTTGTCGCGGCCATAATCGTTGAGCTTGGCGAGGATGGTCGCCGGGCTCAGACGCTCGCCATTGATCGAGACGGCATCGCCCTTCTCGAACCCGACCTTGATGATCGTCGCCTTGTCGGGGGCGGCCTCCGGGGACACCGTGCGCATATGCACATATTCCGGGGCCTCGACCGCCGGGTCTTCCAGCACGCGGCCCTCGGAGGAGGAATGCAGCAGGTTGGCGTCGACCGAGAACGGCGCTTCGCCGCGCTTGTTCTTGGCGATCTGGATCTGGTGGCTTTCGGCGAATGCCAGAAGATCGGTCCGGCTCTTGAACGTCCAGTCGCGCCAGGGCGCGATGATCTTGATATCCGGGTTCAGCGCATAGGCCGACATTTCGAAACGGACCTGGTCATTGCCCTTGCCGGTGGCACCATGGGCGATCGCGTCGGCGCCGGTCTTTTCGGCGATCTCGATCAGGTGCTTGGAGATCAGCGGCCGGGCGATCGAGGTGCCGAGCAGGTAGACGCCCTCATAAACGGCATTGGCGCGGAACATCGGGAACACGAAATCACGGACGAATTCCTCGCGCACATCCTCGATGAAGATTTCCTTCACGCCCGCCTGCTCGGCCTTCAGGCGCGCCGGTTCCAGCTCCTCGCCCTGGCCGAGATCGGCGGTGAAGGTGACGACTTCAGCGCCGAGTTCGGTCTGCAGCCATTTCAGGATGATCGAGGTGTCGAGTCCGCCGGAATAGGCGAGCACGACCTTCTTGACGTCTTTGTGCGTTGCCATGTGAGTTCAGGTCCATGTGGTGTTTGAATGTGTGAGCCGTTTTAGCGGCTTTGCGCGGCCACGCAAGGAAAACCGTGGCGAAGCGCCGCGCAGTCTGGCCAAATTGCGCATTGACACGAAGTTTCATCTGCCAAAAAGTCATGAGCAAAGCCAAACCGCGCGCCAAATCGCCCCGGCGACCCGGCAAAAAGCGGAAAACGGGAGGAAATCATGAGCCAGCATCCTGCACTGAAAGCGGGCAACGCCGCCGTCATCACCGGCGGCGCATCGGGCATCGGCCTTGCCGCCACCAAAGCCTTCATCGAGCTCGGCATGAATGTCATGATCGCCGACCTGAAGGGCGAGAAGCTGAAGCGGGCCGGAGACGAACTGGCCGAGCTGGCCGAAAAGAAGGGCGTAAAGGCGCTGGCCCATGCCACCGATGTCTCCGATCTCTCGGAACTGGAGGAGCTTGAATGCGCAGCCAAGCGCGCCTTCGGCAATATCCATGTGCTGATGAACAATGCCGGCATCCAGCCCGGCACCGCCGTCTTCGGCAAGCAGATGCCATGGGACCGGATCATCGGCGTCAACCTCACCGGCGTCATCAACGGCACCCGCATCTTCGCGCCCGAAATGCGCGCCCATGGCGAACCGGCGGTGATCATCAACACAGGCTCCAAGCAGGGCATCACCACGCCGCCCGGCAACCCGGCCTATAATGTCGCCAAGGCCGGGGTGAAGGCCTTCACCGAGGCGCTGCAGCATGAATTGCGCAATATCGAGGGCTGCAGGCTCGAGGCGCATCTCTTGATCCCCGGCTTCGTATTCACGCCGCTGACCGCCAATGGCCGCGACGAAAAGCCGAAGGGCGCCTGGACGCCGAAACAGACCGTGGCCTTCATGCTGAAAAGCCTGGAGGCGGGCGATTTCTACATTCTGTGCCCCGATGGCGAGGTCGACCGCGCCACCGACGAGAAGCGGATGATGTGGGCAATCGGCGACATCGTCGAAAACCGCCCGCCGCTGTCGCGCTGGCATCCCGATTACGGCGAGGCCTTCAAGGCCTATCTCAACGGGAGCGCCGATGGCCATTGACGAGGAACTGAGCGCCAGGGTGCGCGACCGTCTCGAAGGCCTTGAGGGGCTCGGCGAGAAGAAGATGTTCGGCGGGCTCTGCTTTCTGGTGAACGGCCATATGGTGGTCGCCGTCAGCCGGCGCAAATCCGGAGAGGGCAATTACCTGTTCCGCATCGGCAAGGAAAACGCCGATGCCGCAGCTAGGCTCGGACGTTCGGAGCCGATGGTCCATGGCGGGCGCAAGATGAGCGGGTTCTACCATGTCGACGCCGACGACTGCCCGGACGCGACCTTCAACGAATGGCTGTCGATCGCCGTCGAAAACGCCTATTCCCTGCCGCCCAAGGCATGAACGCAGCGTCTTCGGCAGCGCACTTGTTTTCAGGCGTAAGCCCGCTCATATTGCCGGCGATCCGATGATTTCGAGCAAGGTCGCGCCGTGCCCGCGCGACGGGAGAATTCCATGTATACCGGCATCGTCCAGGCCGTCCGGCCGCTTTCCGACATTACCGCCTATCCCGGCGGCAAGACCTTCACGGTCGCCTTCACCGATGAATTGCTGGAAGATCTGAAGCTCGGCGCGAGCGTGAATATCGAGGGCGTGTGCCTGTCGGTCACCGGGATTTCCGGCCACGACGTCACCTTCGACGCCATGAACGCGACGCTGGAGCGCACCAATCTCGGCGCGCTTGCCAAAGGCGATGGCGTCAATCTGGAGCGCTCCGCGAAGATGACGGATGAAAACGGCGGCCATGTGATCGCCGGGCACGTGGCGACAACCGCCACCGTGGAGGCGATCAGCACGGCAGAGGAAAGAGCCTTCATCCGCTTCCGGGTTCCGGAGGAATGGGCCAAATATATCTTTCCGCGCGGCTATCTGGCCGTCAACGGTTGCAGCCTGACGGTGGCGGAGGTCGAGGACAATCTGTTCACCATCAACCTGATCCCGGAAACCCTGCGCCAGACCACGTTTATCCACTACAAGCCCGGCGACCTTCTGAACATCGAAGTCGACCACCAGACCATGGTGCTGGTCGACGTGATCGAACGCACGGTGACGCGCGTCCTGCCCGGGCTGATTGCCGGGCGCTGACCGGATCGGCCGGACTTTTCAGCCGTGATGGGAAAACCGGCCGAAGGCGCCGCGCGAGAAGATCAGCGGTTCGCCTTCGCCGTGGGCGGCGCGCAGCACTCGGCCGATGACGATGGTGTGGTCGCCGGCGTCATGGGTATTGGCGCGGGCGCATTCGAACCGCGCCAGCGTTCCCGCGAGCACCGGCACGCCTTCTTCGTTCAGGTGATGGTCGAGCCCTTCAAACGCCGCTCCGCCACGCGTGAAGCGGGCGGAAAGGTCGTGCTGGTCGGCCGCGAGCACATGGATCGCGAAATGGCGCGCGCCGGCGAACAGGTCGTGACGACGCGAAGACTTGGCCGGCGACCACAGCACCAGCGGCGGATCGAGCGAAACCGAGGCGAAGCTGTTGACCGTCATGCCCTGCGGCCCGGCATCGCCCTGAAGCGTGACCACGGTGACGCCGGTGGAGAATGCGCCCAGCGCATGGCGATAGCGGCGGCTATCGGCCGGGTCGGGCACGAAAACATTGTCTTTTGCGATCGCCATCCGGTGCAACGTCATTCTCCCTATGGAACCTCGTATCCGCGCGCGGTCTCGAACAGGGCAAACCAGTCCTGCCGGTCGAGTTCGACCTTTTCCGCATCGGAAATCGCAGCAATCCGGTCGAGATTGTTGGTGCCGAGCACCGGCAGGATATTGGCGGGATGCGCCAGAAGCCACGCGATCGCCACCGCCGATGCATCGACGCCGAAGCGTGCGCCGATCGTCTCAAGCGCCGCCATCAGCGGCTTGCCAGCTTCGGAAAACAGCCGGCCGCCGCCAAGCGGCGACCACGCCATCACCGGCAGCTTGCGCTCCTGCAGGAAGGCGAGGTCGCCATTTGTGAAGGGCTCGGTCGCCAGCAGGCCGAGTTCGATCTGATTGGTGGCAAGCCAGTTTTCCATATTGGATTGCAGCAGGGTGAAATCATGCGGGCGGAAATTGGAGACGCCAACCGAGCGGACCTTGCCCTCGGCCACCAGATCATCCAGCACCCGGCCTGTTTCCTCCGGGTCGATCATCGGGTCGGGACGGTGGATCAGAAGCAGATCAACATGATCCGTCGCCATATCCGAAAGCGATGCCTCAACCGAGGCGCGGATATGGTTTGCCGAAGTGTCGTAATGCTTCACCCGCTTGGCCGAATGACGGCCCATCGGTGCGACGATGCCGCATTTGGTGACGATCTCGATCCGGTCGCGCAGGCCGGGCGCGGCCTTCAGCGCTGCCCCGAGCACGGCTTCCGCCGTATAGCCGCCATAGATATCGGCATTGTCCATGGTGGTGATGCCCTGCGCGAGGCAGGCTTCGATCTTGGCCTGAACGGTTGCCGGCGTGGCATCGCCCTCTGCGATCCGCCACATCCCGTAGACCAGGCGGCTGAAACTCAAATCCTTCGCGATATCGACCCGCTGCATCAATGCCTCTCTCCAACGCCGAGCGGCGTTGCCGGTGTTGTTTCTGGTACCCGGCCATATACATGCGGCAGCGAACAGGTCTCAAGCGCCGGCAGAACTTTCGTGCCGAAATGATCGGCCTCGTCGAGATGCGGATAGCCGGAGAGAATGAAGGCGCGAATGCCCATGTCGCGATACTCGGCAAGCTTCGACAGCACCTGATCGGTGGAGCCGACCAGCGCCGCGCCGCAGCCCGAACGGGCACGGCCGATGCCGGTCCAAAGACCGGGTTCGACATAGCCGAACTGGTCGGCCAGTTCGCGGGCGCGGGCCTGATGCGAGACGCCGAGCGAGGCGGCATCATGGGCACGATCGCGGATCAGCCTTCCATATTCATCGTCGAGCTTCGAGACCAGATGATCGGCGTAGTCGCGCGCTTCCTTCTCGGTATCGCGCACGACGACATGGACGCGCAGGCCGTAATCGAGCGTGCGGCCATGGGCGGCGGCGCGTTCATGAACCGCCTTCATCCGCTCGGCGAGCTGGTCCTTTGTCTCCGGCCACATCAGATAGACGTCGCATTGCGCGCCGCACAACTCCAGCGCATCCGGCGAATAGCCGCCGAAATAGAGCAGCGGCCCACCATTCTGCTGATAGGGCCGCGCGGGCTCGGTCGTCACCTTGTGAAACTGATAGATTTCGCCGTCGTAATTGATCTCGTCGCGGGTCCAGGCCTGACGCAGGATCTCCACCACCTCATGGCTGCGGCGATAGCGATAGGCGCTGTCGGCCTCCTCGCCCGGAAAATTGGAGGAGATCACGTTCAGCGTCAGCCGGCCCTTCAGCATGTGGTCGAGGGTGGCGACCGTGCGCGCCAGCATGATCGGCTGCATCTCGCCGCAGCGGATCGCCGCCAGGAAATTGATTTTTTCCGTAATCGGCGCGCAGCCGGCCACGAAACTCAGCGTATCCTGCCCGACCTGATAGGAGGACGGACACAGGATGTTGCGGAAGCCATGGCTCTCTGCCGTCCTCACGATCGCCGAACAATGGTCGAAGGACGAGCGCAGGCTGCCGTCCGGCACGCCGAGATAGGCGTAGTCATCCGAACACAGCGCGGAAAACCACGACACTTCGGCGGCGTTCAGTTCGGCGGATGTCACGGGCACGACGGTCATTGCGTTTCTCCCATTTTTTGCTTGCGTATCATCAAATTTTGAGTAAATCAATAGTGTATCAATTTTGAGGTGACGATGGAAACCCGCAATGACGGCAGCCTGCCGGTCTATCTTCAGATCGTCGAACTGATCGTGCGCGATCTGGCGGCCGGACGGCTGGTCGACGGCGAGAAGCTCGCGCCCGAACGCAAGCTGGCCGCCGAACTGAACGTGGCGGTCGGGACGCTGCGCAAGGCGCTCACCGAACTGGAGGCGCGCGGGCTGCTGGAACGCCGGCACGGCTCGGGCAATTACGTGCGCGCGATCGCCGATCCGGCGAGCGTCTACACCATGTTCCGGCTGGAGCTGATCGAAGGCGGTGGCCTGCCGACGGCGAGGACGGTTTCGGTGGATCTTCTGGAAAAGCCGGGCAGCCTGCCGGATTTCGGCGCCTCGGCCAAGGCCCACCGCATCCGCCGCCGCCGCTTCGTCGGCAAGCGGTTCGCGGCACTGGAGGAAATCTGGCTCGATGCGGCCTATGCCAAGACGCTCACCATGACCGATCTTTCGGAAAGCCTCTATCTCCATTACCGCACCCGGCTGGGGCTCTGGATCAC
>NZ_DEPM01000300.1:0-3887 GCF_002358775.1 Martelella sp. UBA3392 | reverse complement strand
TCCTTGGAGAACCAGCCGCCCATCTGCGCGCCGGTATTGCCCGCGGGAAGCCCGTAGACGCCGTAACCGTCATAGAACTCGTTCATCAGCGTGTTGCCGTTGCCCTGATAGAACCAGGCATTCGAAAGCCGCGCGTTGAGCCCGAACGGGATCGCCGTGCCGATTGCGAATGTCGGGTCCTTGCCCCAGAAATAATAGGAGCAGGTGTGCGCCGCTTCCACCGTGCCATCCTGCACAGCATCGAGCGCCTGCAGGCCGGGAACGATCTCGCCCGCCGCATAGCACTGGATTTCGAAATTGCCGCCGGTAGCAGCGCCGACGTGGTTCGCGATATCCTCGGCGCCGCCATAAATCGTATCCAGCGATTTCGGGAACGACGACGTCAGACGCCAGGTGATCTTCGGATTTTCCTGCGCGATGGCGGGTGCGGCGAGCGCGGTGGCGGCAGCAGCGCCGACGCCGCCCGCACCGACCTTTTTCATAAAGGAACGACGGTCCATAAATACCTCCCAATTGTGATGTGCCCGCACAAATCCTCCGGCGGACGTCCTGCGAGGAAAGCACTTTGCTCCCGTCGTTTCAACTCCTGCACGTGCTCTCGATGGCGTTTTTACAGCGCCATACGCCCGCCTTTAAACGAAGGTCTAATAGGCGGCGCATCAATTTCGCTTATCAGGCCAATAGAAATTCGCATCGCGCGGACAAAGGAAACATTTGACAGCGCTGCTGCCACTCGACATCACTTCACTCATTCGCAACAGGCAGAGAAAAATCCATGTCCACCCCCATCATTGCCGTTCCCGCAGACACCAAGGTCATGGGCGAGATCACCTGGCATTCGGCCCAGCAGCAATATGTCGGGGCGGCGATGGATGTGGCTGGCGTCATGAGCCTGATCGTCCCGGCCTATGCCGAGGGTGCCGACATTGACGCCGTGCTCGACAGGGTTGAAGGGGTGATGATCACCGGCGCGGCCAGCAACGTCGCGCCGCAGCTTTACGGCAAGCAGGCCGAGGAGAAGGACGGGCCGTTCGATCCCGGTCGCGACGCCGTCACCCTGCCGCTGATCCGCCAGGCCATTTCGCGCGGCATCCCGCTTCTGTGCATCTGCCGTGGCATTCAGGAACTGAACGTCGCGCTCGACGGCACGCTGATCAGCGAGGTGCACGAGCTCGATGACCGCCACGACCACCGCGAACCCGACACCGGCAATCGCGACGAGAAATTCGTGATCCGCCAGCCCGTCTTCATCAAGGAAGGCACCTGCCTTGCCGACATTCTCGGGGCCGGCGAGGTTATGGTGAATTCGCTGCACCGGCAGGCGATCGGCGATCTCGCGCCGAAACTGGCGGTGGAGGCCGTCGCCGAGGACGGCACCGTCGAGGCAGTCTCGGTCATCGGGGCCACAAACTTCGCCGTCGGCGTCCAGTGGCACCCGGAATACTGGGCCCGCACCGATAGCGCGTCCCGCAAGCTGTTCGAGGCTTTCGGCGATGCGGTGCGCGCCTTTGCCCGATCGAAGGACGGGGTCAACGCCGCCGCTCAGTAGAGCCAGGCAAAAGCGCGCTTCAGAAACGCCTGCCCGTCGCGCCGCACCGGCGCGCCATGGGCGAACAGCACCTGTTCCGTCGGCCATTGCAATATCCGCTCTACCTTTTCCCGCGTTGCGGCGCGATCGCTAAAGGCGACGCGAAACTTGCGCGGCACGGCGGGTTCGGCACCCTGCATGGCGTCGAGCCGGGCCACGATCCCGCGCCATCCGGAGAACCAGCCGTGTTCGAAATGCTGGATCAGGTCGGTGAAGATTGCCGTTCCGCTGGCGCGGTGAAAGAACACGATCTCGGTCATGATCCGGTTGCCGTCAAGCACGGCGCGCTCGATCTCGCCCGACCATTGCGCAGCCACAGCTTCGTCCTCCAGAAAGCCGGAGAAGGCGATGTCGCTGCGCTTTTGAGCAAGCGCACGCGGACCATATACATCGGCCGCGGGAAATGCCTCGGCCCATTCCCTCATGAAAACGTGGTGGAGCGTATTGGGCGCGACAAGGAAGCGCGGCTCGCCGAGCGCCGTGGTCGCTTCGACAAGCGCAGGCGATGCGGCAACGGGCGACCAGATCAGCAGGTGGCCATCATTGAGGCGGACCACCGCCATCCGCGTGGGATAGCAAAACCCCATATTGGCTTTGACGACCGGGCCGTCCGCAATCCACAGATTGGCGCCGAGTTGTTCCAGCATCACGTGCCACCTCTCTTTACATATGTGCAAAAATACACAAATGTATAAAAATGACAAGATTATCCCGCACCGAGCGTTCGCACGCGCTGATCCTTACTGCCGCCGAGGACATGTTTCAGCGCAAGGGCTTTGCCGCGACCACGATGGAGGAGATCGCCGAGGGCGCGGGGCTGACGCGCAAGACCGCCTATAACCTGTTCTCCTCGAAGGAGGATATCGCGCTCACGCTGATCGCACGGGTCGAGGCCGATGACGGCCGCTACCGCGACAGGATGGCAGCCGATGAGGACGCGAAGACGCTCCTCTGCGCCATATTTAACGACAGCGCCGCGTGGTGCCGCGCCAACCCCACGCTTGCAGAACTGGCGCTGCGGCCCGCCCGCCGCCCCGGTCTTGCGCCGCCCCCGGACCGGCCATCCTTTCAGGGGTTGGTGCGCGACGTCGTCGCGCTCGGGCAGGATCAGGGAATATTCCGCCGCGACGAGGCCCCGGAATTCATGGCGCTGATCCTGCTTGCCGTCTTTGGCCAGGCCATGCTGAACGCGCTTGCCGGCGCGCCGCTGACCGAAGACGGGATCGCCGACATCGTGCGCCTCGTCACCGAGGGCATCGGGGCCTGACGGCACGGCGAAAGTCAGCGCCGCCGCCCCTTCATCCGCAATCCGTCGCGCATGTTCATCGCCATCAACGCGATATTGACGGCGCCGAAGACGAGTTCGATTGCCTGCACGGCATAAAACGATGCGTCAAACGCGCCCGCTTCCGCCTTTGACGCGAGGAACAGCGCGCAGGGGATCAGCACGATGATACCGTTGGCGGCAATGATCGGCATGCGCCTGCGCTTTGCCGCGACCAGCGGCCCGCACATTTTTCCCGCAAGGCGAAAGCCTGACAATCCCGCCAGCGCCAGTAGCGGCACCAGCAGCAGAAAGCCCCAGGGGATCGCAGCCTTGACCAACGCCACCAGTTCGGGGCCGGCGAAGACCTCCGCCATAACGGTCGAGAGCCAGAATGTGGTGATGAGCACAAGCGCCAATGCGCCGGCTATGGGATGCATGGTCTTAAGCATGGTCGTACTCCTGTCAATTTACATAGCAAGCTATATAACATTGCATAGCAAGCTATGCAAATGCTAATGAAGAACATGAGCTTTTCAAAAGACGATTCCGCCGGCTATCTCGCCAACCATATGGCGCGCCTGTTCGAACGCGGGCTTGCCGCCCGCATCCGGCCGCTCGGGCTGACGACGGGCACCTTCCCGGCGCTGCTGGAATTGTGGGAAAATGACGGACTGACGCAGAAGCAGTTGGTGGAACGGCTCGATATCGAGCAGGCGACCATGGCCAACACCCTGTCGCGCATGGAACGCGACGGGTTGATCAGGCGGGAAAAGGACCCCGGCGACGGCCGCGTTCAGCGCATCCGGCTGACGGAGCGCGCGCGCGCCCTCCGCGATCCCGCGATCGCCGCCGCCACGGCGGAAAACGAAGACGCTCTCTTCGCCCTTTCGGACGAGGAGAGCGCAGAATTCATCTCACTCATGCAGAAGATCATCGCGGCCAGAAAGCAGCGGGTTTAACCCTCAGACTGCTGACAAAGCACCAGGCCTTGACCATCTCGTGTCATCGGCCCTTCGTTCTTGTGTCATCAAC
>NZ_DEPM01000247.1:0-10649 GCF_002358775.1 Martelella sp. UBA3392 | reverse complement strand
GATTTTAACGAGTCCTGAGCCTAGGCGAGTGGGATGAGAATATTCTCCGCCACCAAGGCCTCCAGCTCTGTGCGGGTCGCCCCCAAGACCTCACGCATGGTCCTCAAAGAGACAACATCCGAGATCCGCGCCAGAACCGGGTTGGCGACTTCCGCCAAGAATGTGGTCCGGCGGTCCGGCAACGATCCATTCGCTTCGATCACGGCGGCATCGATGAGCAATTTCCGCATGAGCTCAGGTTCCGTGCCGGCCTCACGGGCAGCCGTGGTCACGGAATGCAGCTTCCTCGTGGCAACATGTTCGCCCAGCAGATCAGTGCCGGGCTCGATAGGCCATGTGTCCAGAATGATTTCCCGAAAAATACGCCGAATTCGGTCGAGGCCGGGGTCATTCACGTGCTCATACGTCAACACGGAATAGATCTTTCCGAACGCGCCGGATGGCTCTTCATAACCATCCTCCCCGGCCGCCGCCAATTGTTGTATTGCCGTGCGGATCTCCGGCTCGCCACGGCTCAACACCTCAAAGCCAGCCGCTCGCGCAGCTCTGTTCGTGTCGGCACTATCAGCAGTCCTGGCTGGATCGAGCCTGAGCAGCTCGAAGCCAAAATTGTAGCACATGATGACGCTGGCCGAGAGTGGCTGATCTGCGAACCAAGTCGTATCCTTCCCGCTCTCCAACCTCTGATCCAGCCAAAGGTCGTAGTGGGAGACTTCGATACGCGGGTGTTCAAACGCTCCGCACTTGATGTCTTCGACAATCCCCTCGAGCTGCAGGCCTATATCATTCCGTCTGGAAAAATGCGGTTCTGTCCATAGCGGCACAAGTGGGTGGCAGTGCTTCACGCACACGCATGTATCCCTCAAGAGCCAGTGCCCGCGCATCACCATACTCTGCAGTGGCGGCTTGCGGCTGTTTTCCATATCTTCCCGCAGGCAGATCGGGCAGCCGCGCATCGTCGGGTTGCGAACAGCACGCGAGACGAATGCCTCACCACGCAAGACCGACCTGACATCGCCGACTGGCTTGCCAGTCCACGATACCAGCTCCTCCATTTGCTCCGGCGACAGACCACCGAACGCCGCCACTGCAGCCAACGGCTCGTCTTCAAAGTTCAGCACGCGCCGAAAAGCCACCCTCATATCGTAACAAAGATCGGCCGTGCTGACGCCCTTGGTCGCGGCAAGCCGTGACAGATAGGAGGGCAGTGTCTCACGCGGGACCAGTGACGGTGCGAGTGGCGGAAAAGTCGACATGGGCGCTTCGTTTGATTCTGAATTAATTGCCGCAAATTGCCGCCGACGGCAGTTCGAGTCCAGACAAGGCTTGAAACATTTGACGAGTTCGCCAGGAGAGAGCAGCGTTGAAAGCTCTGTGAACGCCTTCCGAAATGAATTATATAGAGAGCGAAGGACAAGGACATGCCGGGAAAAAGGCCATCACAAGCTCTGCTGCAGGATCGGGACGTCATCCGACGTCTTGCCGAACGCTACCGCACGGCTAATCCTCGCGTTTATGGCTCGGCGCTGACCGGACGCGATCGCGAGGACAGCGACCTCGACGTTCTGGTCGAGCCTTTGCCGGAAACCACCCTGTTTGATCTCGGCGGATTGCAGGAAGCTCTCGAAGAAGCCCTTGGGGTCAGGGTTGATGTGAAAACCCCACGCGACCTCCCTGCTCATATCAGGAACGATGTGCTGCGTCAGGCTGTAGCCGTATGAGCGCAGCAAACAGACTGCCCGACTACCTCGATCAGATGATCCAGGGGGCGACGGACGCTGTCACGTTCACGGAAGGCATGGACGAAGGCGATTTCCTGGCTGACCTCAAGACGCAGCGTGCCGTTGTCATGAGCCTGATGATTGTCGGAGAGGCCGCCAGCCGGGTTCTCGCCGACTATCCCGAGTTCGCGCAGTCGCAGGCCACTGTTCCCTGGCGCAGCATTCGTGGCATGCGCAACAGGATCGCGCATGGCTACTTTGACATCGACCTCCATGTCGTCTGGCAAACGGTTACCGAACTGCCTGGGCTGGTCGAGCGCCTCGTCGAGATCCATCACTGAAATCAAATTCGACGTAAGCGCCCCTCCTTGGCGATAACAGGCGGTGCACCGCGCCATCGAAAAAGGCGCGGTTTCGCGAGAACAGAACTTACTGTTTAAAAATTCGCTCATCCCTCAGGTGCGCGTCCAGGCTCTTCCCACCCTCACAACCCGCGTTTGTCGCCTGCATCTCGTTGGCCGCATATCGCTCCAAAACAACAACGTCCAATGCCAACGGCTGTTTCCGAAGCCGTTGCGTAACCGGTCTTTTCGTCTGGAAAACACACGTCTTAGGCCTTCTGGTGGATGATGAAAATACCAATTCCTGTGCATAAATTTTAGTGCACATATTTTCCTTTTTTCGCATTACTTCGAAGATCAAAATCGACTTTCCTTCGGAAAGGGTGACCACCTTACGAAGATGCGAAAAATGTATTACGTGTTGTTTTTTCGCATTTATATTAATTTCTCATTTCAACATGAGTCCGGGACACAATTTTTTAAGAACTTTCGCCTTAAATGATTGCTTTGTCGCAATGGTAAAAAATTCATCATTATTTTTTATTGACGGAGGAAAATCTATCTACTACCAAATAATGCAAACAAGCCGAATCACCCAGAGGGATGACGATATCGATGCTCGCCGCGCTCCCCTTCGATCTTTCCGACCCCGACCACCGGGCTGAGTACTTCCGCGTGGTGATGAGCCGCAAGAAACTTCGCCTGGAAGACGTGGCGGACGGTATTCAGATGAGCAAGAGCATTGTGAGCGCTGCGCTCAACGGCAAAAAGCAGTCGAGAAAGCTCGTGCGCGCAATCGCAACCTACCTCGAACTTGATCCAGATATGTTTTTTGCAGAAAAGCCAAACCAAACCCCACGAAGGGAATAAGATATAAGATTACCATTCAAGTAATCTTCTTTCGGCACGATCAACGCTAATAACAGAGTAGATTCTTATATTCGCACTTCTCAAGAAATGCGAACTGGACGAACTGTACCGAAATTCAATGAACACAGTACTCGCGCAATATGAGCGCGTTGCCGCTTGGAGGGTAGCGTTCGCGGATTCTCGCTGAACACCTGCTTCCGAGCCGAAAAGACAAACGGAGCGGTCCGCCGCTCGTAGATGCTGGACAGGAAAGGAAACGAACACAAGCAAAACACATATGGCCAAGGCCAAAACAGAAAAGGCGTGATTGCGTCAACAATCACGCCCTTCCGAAAAGAAGCAGATGCTCCTTCGTCGAGACCACCTCAATAGCACGCTCGTGCCGGGGTGGGAAGGGTGTCGCTTCTCCTCAAAATCTGAATTCAACAGACCCGAGAAGCCAGGCTTCTCGGGCAAGGAGAACCCGCGTCGATTATGTCGATGATACCGGCAAGGACAGGCATACAATCATGGATGCGCATCCCCATGCGCCACGTTCGAAAAGAAGCGGATTAACCAATTCATGTGGTTGGCAACCTCGTCCCAGCCATCCCCCATTGAAATTGATGGAGCCGCAGAACGTGCCTGACCTCATACCTGAATAGGCAATGGCCAGGATGCCCCCACGCGACACGCCGCCTATGACAAGTTTTTGCTGATCGACATCAGATCGATCGCGCAAATGGTTGACCACAGCGTCAACGTCCTCAACGGCCCTCTCGAAGCCAGCTATCGCGACATCTACGTCACAGGAATAGCCGGAACCGTCCAATGAGAGACCTTCGCCATATGCCCCGCCCGATTTTCCCCTCCCTCGGCGTTGAGGGAAAAGTGCCAGCCAGCCCCTCTCGACAAAGTAGTTTGCCACAACCTCAGGAGCCACCGTCCGGGAATAAAGGGTCTTATTCTGCCCCTTCCGGTCGAACCGTGATTGAACACGACTGTTGGAAACGGGCCGTTGCCACAGGGCTTGGCGGCGACCACCTCTAATAGAACATTACGTTCGAGAGACGGTATTAAGAATTTTTCGAATTTCATTGAGCCTGCAATCTGATGCGCTTCCTGACGGCCGCATTATCATTTTGATCGGCGGGATCGTGTCTCTGCACGTGATGTAGCCGGATCGATGGTCACCAGTGTTTTCCGGTAAGGTCGGATTGTCAAATACCAACCTGATGGAAAGACCATCGATGACCGAAGATATGATGAGCCTGCGCTTGCTCGTTGAGAAAAGCGCCGATGCCGATTTACTGCGCGAGATGATCGGCTTTGCCGCCGAGAGGCTATCCGGAAGGCACGGCAAAAGCCGAAGCTACATCACGCTGCGGGACACGATCGAAAGCAGGGGTTTGTTCAGGGTTGCTCCTTTGGGAGTGGCCCTTGTTCGTGCGCTGTATCAGCCCCACGCATTAACCGTTAAATCTGAGAAGGATTTCAGATGTCGGAAAACGGAATTCGGGTGTCGGATTCCAAAACCGACTTGTCGCAATACGATTTCATCTATTGTTTTTGTTGCATAAAAAAGCCGTGCAGAACTGCGTTTCCGTGTCGGACGTCATCTGTCGTCCGACACGGAAACACCGACTTTGCGACAAAAGTCGGTTTTTCGACTCGCCACTTGCGGCGATGCCTTGGAGCCCTCGCAGCTGCCCAATTGGGCGCCTGCTGATTTCGCCCCTTACCCGTGAATTGAAAAATAAATGCCGCGCAGCGCCGATCAGCCGGTGCTAAGCTTCCCGCGCCAACAGACCGGCTTTGTCTGTGTCAATCAGACCCCGCAGCAAAACATCCGCCTCCGCACCAACACTCACGTTTTCCGGATATCCGCATCAAGCTTGCTTTGCTTCGGTCTTTAGGCTCAAAAGATGCGCCTAATCACTAACCCGAAGACTTTCCAACTGAACGTGGGACGCAATGGGCACAGGTCAGTCACCCCGTTTTTGGCAAAAGCCGAAGAGGCAGACAACCTTCGTCGTCAGCTCGACCAAATTCGCGCCATTGCGAATGGGTGCGGCAAATCCAAGTCGACTACAACGGTGGGAGGCGACCAATGGCGCCAGTGAAGAAAGGCCAGTAGAGTCCGGGTTCATAAACCTACACCGACGAAATCCGCTTCGTTTCGCGCCAGCAGTTTGTGAAATTACCAACCTTTCCAGTACCATCATAAACAACTACCGCAATGAGGGGCGCTCGCCCGAGGCCGTATCCCTCGAAGCCAAACGATTGGCTTTAGTGAAGACGGAGGTCGTGGACCCCAATCAGAGAAGACTCTCAGAATTTCTTCGTCAGATAGGTCGAAAGCGTGTTCTTCGAAAAATCATAGACATCGACATTCGAGAAGTTCTGGGTGTAGGCATATTCGATGCGTGGGGCGAAGCCCTTGATCGCCAGATTGCGCAGCGTGATGCCAAGCGAGGCCTGGATACGCTGATCTGAGCGTTTTTCGCCGGCCAGATAGGTTATGTCCTGATATTTGCGATCATCCGCGAAAATCGAGATATCGGAAATCGCGCCGAAACTCCATTCCCGGAAATACTGCGCGTTCAGGGAAAGGCGGAGATAGCTGTTGGTGTCGTTCGCCGCATCGACATAGCCGATATTGCCCCCGAAACGCACCGAGCTTGCCGATGAGATGGCATAGAGATGGCTGATCCCCAGCACTGTTTCGCTGCCGTCCAGTTCGTCGCGGTCGTGGTAATCGAGCTTTCGCCACATGCCACGCAGCGTTGTGACGCCCTTTCGTCCCATATTGTGACGCAGCGAGAAAGCCGGTCCGAGCGACCAGCGATAAGGTTCTTCGCCCTTCATCACATACTGGCCTACAAGGCCGCCAGTCACCGTCCAGTCCCCCATTTCCCGGCGATAGTCGACGAAACTGTCAAAGTAGCTCGTGTTGAAACTGGTGTCGCGATACCAGTTGCCGTTCACCCCGCCACCTACCGTGATCGATGAAATTTCATCAAGGTCAAAACGGTAGGATCCGTTCAACCCATAGCCATAGCCGATGCCGCTCTTCTTTTTGGCAGGCAGTATGGGAATGCCGCCGATATAGACGAGGTCGGCATCGGGGGCTTCGGTAATGTTGGTGCTGGGGGCGATTGAGAGATAGCCACCAAGCGACCAGGGACGAATCGTGCGGGCCTTGGCGGCAAGGCGTTCATAGAACGCGCGCTCATCGGCACTATTGGCGCTGCCGGCCAGAAGTTCGAAGTGATGCAGCGATGCGTTGCCCTCGCCCTGTTCGTAGAGAACGCTGGCAAGTTCACGCCGGACGTTGCGGGCCTCGGGGTTCTGCGAAAGGATGGCGCGAAGCGCGCTTGCCGCTTCCGGCAACCGGCCCTGCTGCTCCAGTATGAGGGCCTGCGTGAAGGCGGCAGCGAGCGCCTTGCCCTTTTCGTCGGTCGCGAAGCTTTGCGCCAGTGCCATCGCATTTTCATACTGGCCATATTCAACCAGCACACGCACCGCGTCAAAGCCGGTAACGGTGGACTTTTTTGCGAAGCCCCATTGCGGGGCGCCAATCGTGAGGGCCACAAGGGCAAACGTGAACAAAAAGGCGCGTGGTCCGCGCTTCAGTTCGCGACACAGGCCGCGCGCCGGCTTTCCGGCGCGCGGTTCAAGTCTGCGGTTGGTCATCAGCCTCAGTCTGCCAGGTCCGCCTGGAACACGCCGACGGTAGCCTTTGTCGGGTTGTCGGCATTGTCGAAGGCGGCCACGCTGCCAGCAGTCGAATCGGCTCCGGCGCCATAAAGCGAACCCTGGACCAAGGAACCTTCGCCGGCCGCTGCGCCCCCGATCGTCACGCTGTTGGCAACATAGGAGGCACTGTTCTTGTCAAGCGTCCCGGCAAAGCCGACATCGTCCATCGCGCCGATCGCATCGTCGCCGTCATAGATGGTCAGGTCGCTGAAATCGCCTGAAACCGCGCCGCTCTGAAAGTCGACGGCGATTTCGCTGGAGCCCGAAACCAGGCCGCCGGCCTCACCGTTCTGTGCACTGCCGAAATAGTCGCCCCGGTAAGTGCCGGTGCCTTCCTGCGGCAGATCGGATACGGTATCGCCGCTGTAAAGGGCGAGGAAGTTGCCGTTCCCCTCATCATTCTCGCCGTCAACGGTGATATAGAGCGCGCCCGATGTGCTGTTGTCATTGTCGGAACCGAGGAACGCTTCCAGTGTCGCCGTCTGGCCGTCCAGATCGGCTGTGTCACTGCCCTCGCTGAAGGACACGCTCTGGCCGGCATAGGGCCCGGACGTGAAGCTGACGGAAAGATTGCCATTGTCATCTTCGGTGTAGTCACCTGTCGTATCGGTAACCGAGGTGACGGATCCGTTCCTGAGTTGAACGGTGGTTCCGCCGACTGTGTAGTTGCCGTCACCACCGCTGGGTTCTCCCCCCTGCGAGCCGCCGCCGCCAGCGCCCGGGTCCCCCGGAGAACTGTTTCCGGACGTGCTGCTGCATCCAGCCATCGCGATCATTGCGGTGCCTGCCAGAGCAGCCAGAAAAATCTTGTTCATTACCCCTAACTCCATATTCGCTTTCAAATCGCGCATTTACAGCGCTTCGCGTTGACAGGGTAAAGCGATGGTATCGGAAGCGCGCCCCCCATTTGGGGGGTGAAACGGTTGGCTTACCAAATTATCATTTGGTAAGCGGCTATCATTTGTTGTGATGCTATTCCGAAGCTATTGCGATACGCATTGGCGACAGGGATCAAACGCAAGAGGTGCAGGCTTGCTCCACGCCGGTTCCCTCGTCCGAAGTTTTGACTTCCGCGCACCGTTCCGATGGGGCGTCGCGCAAATGTGCGGCCAGAAGTTCAAAATGGCTGGCGACGAGAAGGTGGCCGGCGTTCGGTACGACGGCAAGGGGCGCGGCTATCTGTGTTGCCAATTCGGAAGCGACTTCGGGAGGACACATTTTGTCCTGCGCCCCCTGCAGAAGCGACACTGGCACCGGGAGCTCTTTTGCCTGCGCGGCCCAATCGCGCTGATTAACGGTCAGATCGGCCACGATGCTTGTCGTTGAACGCTCGGCAATCAGGGACAGCCAGTCCAGCGCCCACCCGGTTTCAAGATAGCGTTCTATCACCGCAAGGTCGGCAGGCGATTCGCGATAGCCGTGGCGATAGGCGCGCCCGGCAAGCTCGGGTTTACGTGCAATGGCCGCATAGGCCCTGACAAGAGCGGCGAAAACGTGCGGGTTTTTCCGCGAGACATTTGTGAGTGCGCTCTGAAGCCCGCGATTTGTGGACCCTGAAGCCATGGAGGGCGGATAGGGCACGCCGGCAAGCATTAGGCATTCGGTTAGTTCGGGAAAACGCGCCGCGAAATGGACCGCCCAGGAGATGCCGGAGTTTGTCGCCACGCATGTCACCGGGCCGCCAACGAAGTGGCAGATATATTCCGCGACGGCTTCAGTCTGGGTTTCCAGAAAGCGCGAAGGGTCGGCGCCTGACGCTCCGGGAGAAAAAAAACGAGGCACAACCAGCCAGCGCAGCCCGTTGCGGTTGAGAATCTCTATCTTGTCGTCGCAGAGCACGGTCGGAGAAAGCAGGCTGTGGAAATAAAGGCAGGGCTTTCCTTTCCGGTCGCCGAATTCCCACACCGGCAGTTCCGTGCCGTTTTCCAGCGCCACCGAGTGAACGAGAACATCGCGGCCATAATGCCGCCTGAGCAACGCCCGCTCCGGACTGGCCGGCGACCTGCGCCCGAATGACTCGGTGAAATACCCCAGCAGACGGATGGAGAGCGTACGTGTGAGCGCCGCCTGACTGGCGACGTCGAATTTCTGGAAGATGACCTGCAACTGCTTGCGCTTGGTATCATAAGAGGTATTGAGCGCTACGGCCGCTTCCTTCAGGTCAAGGCCAGCCAGCAGGCAGGCAAGCAGTTGGTATTCACTGTTGGTAAGGCCTGCGCCCGAAGTGACGATCGACTCTTCGACAAAAGCGCGCTCGAGTTCGAGCGCCAGCCACAGCGCACCATCCGGCGCAGCGGGCCAATAGCGCCTCAAATTGAACAGCACGACCAGTCTGCCATTGCATGCGCGAAAGGCGACGCCGTCGTCATTGCTTTCAGGCAGCGCCAGATTCTCTGGCAGTTTTTCGGTTTCATCGACACTCAAAACCTTGCAGCCGCCAGCGTCGAAGACAGCGCCGGGAAGGCCGAAATCAGGCAGAAACGTGTAAAGAAACTGCCGGATCTCCAGTTGCCTGCGGGCATCAGAAACGCCTGGCTCGTCGCGATCCCAGTGCAGTGGAAGCGCCGTCGCTTTGAAAAGCGTCGGAATTTCGGCGAGACGCGCGATGTGCTGCCTGAAAATCGAGCTTGGTGAGGTCATCGGTGCAAGGTCCGGCATTTGCACCCAACGGTCAAGAAATATGACGAAAAAGCGGCTTTTCCGTGTCGAAAAATCAAGGCTGTCTCAGACTGGAGCTGAAAGATATGCCGAAATCCTTGAAAGCAACACCTCGCGGCCGTCATGCATAATTTCGTCGGCGAGTTCCATCTGGCGCACGAATTCCGGATTATAAGGCGTAAGGCGATAACATCCACAACCCATTTCCGGGACAAAGTCTTATCTCGTTCCGGCTGTCTTAGACCGGGTCGATCCGCTTCTTGAAACGCAGCCCAGTTCTTCCGCAGGGATTTCGCCGGCCGAGATAACGGGGTGCCGGGCTGAGCCTACACCCGTGTTCTTGATCACATGCGATTGCATCGCAGGCCTGCACTGGTTGCGAAAGCACCAAACATTCTTCATTGTCCCGCCGTCGAGATTCGAAGGTATATACAGGTGGGCTCGTGCGATTTATCGGTGACATCCATGCAGACGGCGCAGCCTATGCATCCGCAGTCGCCGGAGTTGATGAGAGCATTCAGGTCGGTGATCTCGAAATTGGGATTGCTCGGGAGGAAGACGTCAGAAAATGGCCCTGCCAGCCTGGAAGCGGTCATCGCTTCATCCGCGGCAACCATGACAACCCATCCGTATGCCGAAATCACCCGCTATTCATTGAAAGCGGCGCCGAAGGCGACATGTTTTTCGTGAACGGGGCCTGGTCGATCGATCAGGACGATCGCGAGGAGAACAAGGACTGGTGGCCAGACGAAGAGCATAGCCAGAGAGATCTGGACCTCCTTTTCGAAGCTTGGTCCAACAGGCGGCCGCGCGTGATGATTTCACATGATTGTCCCTGGCGCGTCAGCCAGGAGCTCTTCCAAATCATTGATTACTCTCCCGGTCCATCCCGCACGGCGCGTGCGCTTCAGGCAATGTTTGACTGTCACCAACCCGAGGTCTGGGTTTTCGGCCATTGGCACAAAAGGCGCGATCAAAAAATCGGTGCGACACGCTTCGTATGCCTCGAGCGAGGCGGCTGGATTGATATCGACCTGACTGTCAAAACCGCGCCATGATGGGTTTACGCTTCACCATCGCTCCCAAGCTGATGTTGCGTTCACCACACCACGATGGCGACCAACTAGCCGACCTGTTTATACTGCCAGTGGAAACCTATGCGTTTGCCGAAGAGCGCCGCCTTTTCTACGTCGCAATAACCGCTGGGCTTGGAATCGCAGGTGGATGAACGTCAGCGGCCGGTCACGGGGCGCGAACAGATACGTTCCGGACCTATCGTCGGCGTCCCGGTCTCACGGTGTTGATTTTCACTGAGAACTGA
>NZ_DEPM01000039.1:3505-19774 GCF_002358775.1 Martelella sp. UBA3392 | reverse complement strand
TGCAGATAAACCGAGCCACCTCTGATCGACAAGCGAATTCCGGTGATGGATGCTCAGATAGCAAGGCAGTTAAAACTTGGTGATGAACGCCTCAATGAGGCATTGTTGTCCTTCGCTAAGAATGCCATGACCCGCTACGAGCCTCGGGTAATTTCCGAAAAAGCAAACGCTGGAGAGCTAAAGGGAACAGTGCATGACGTCGAGCATACGCTCTATTTTCAACCAGACGGATATCGATTCCTAGTACCGGTTGACCTCAGCCAATGCCGAGAGAGAGCGGTGCTTATGGATGGTCACAGATTTCAAGTACACGGTAAACTGCTGGCGAAGGATGGACGCCCGGACCACCTAGTAGTGTTCTCTGCGAAACCAGATCCAGAGTAAGGCGGCGCCCTTCGTGTTCCCATTTTGATTGCTGCAAAACCAGCTGTCAAAATTGCAAAACCGCGCGTCACGCTACACGCGCGTCACGCTACATTTGTGGTGCGCGTGGAGGGACTCGAACCCCCACACCTTGCGGCGGCAGGACCTAAACCTGCTGCGTCTACCAATTCCGCCACACGCGCAACGCAGCTCCATGGTCGCGGTTACGCAACCGGAGGGACGACGTCGCGAAGCCTATTATGCGATGCAGGCGGGCGATGCAAGCCGATATCGTGAAAACGGCGGTCAGGGCGACGGACGTTCAACTGTCATGGCAGCGCCAGACAGAGATGCCCTTTCCGCCCTGATTAATCTACCTATGGTAGCAAAATTAGCCCAAAGGGCCGTTCTCAGGTGGCTGGCGACGGTCGCGAGCGACCTCCGCGGTCTCAGCCGTCGCTTTCCTGATCATAGCGGGATTTGACGTCGTCGATGATCATCATCAATGCCTCCCGCTTGGACTGGCACTCCTTGTCGCGACCATAACGCTCAATGAATTCAGAATGTTCCGTGGTTATTACCGTCGAAAGGCTGGTCAATCCGCGCTTGCGGAAGCCCCGCCGGAAATTGCGCATGTACCGATTCCACGCTTCCCTCTCTTCATCGGACTTGGTGTTTTTCTGATCCTGATTTTCGACTTCATTTCGACCCATAGCCAACCTCTCCTGTCCGCTAATGCTTCCAACCTTCCCGATCGCTCAGACGAATTATAATTATAAACTCCAATCTTAATAAGTAAAGATTTCTAATTTAGGATTCATTTACGTGTATATTATGTGTTGTTAATTGAATAATCGAGATTACTCGTAAATATACACCGAATTAATATTAAATGTTTTTCCTTAAATTCACGAATTGTATATCTCACTTGTCATAAAGCGAAAATTTTCTTCACCACAAGTTTTCGTAATACCATGTTGGCGTCCAAGCTTTCGAAGGGACCCCGCTGGCATAAACTATCATAGGTTGTATTTATTATATAGGATAATATTCCTATCTTGCAAGCACTCTATGGGTATCGGCGGGCGCAATTGTGCCCGACCGTCAGAATGGTCCGAGTTCCTGAAACCACAGGGGGGGATATGAAGGCCGCGTTTGCTCAGATCACGCGGGGCACGACCTGTCCGTCATCGAGCGTTACCTGCCGGTCCATGCGGGCGGCAAGGTCGAGATTGTGGGTGGCGATCAGGGCAGAGAGGCCGGATTGCCGCACAAGCGCCTCCAGCGCCTCGAAAACATAGGATGCCGTCTGCGGATCGAGATTGCCGGTCGGCTCGTCGGCCAGCAGCAGCCGGGGCGCATTGGCCACGGCGCGGGCAATCGCCACGCGCTGCTGCTCGCCGCCGGAAAGCTCGGCCGGGCGGTGCTCGGCGCGGTGGCCGATGCGCAGATAGTCCAGCATCTCGTCGGCGCGGGCTCCGGCCTCCTGCGGAGGCAGGCCGGCGATCAACTGCGGCAGCATGATGTTCTCGCGCGCCGAAAACTCCGGCAGGAGATGGTGGAACTGGTAAACGAAGCCGATGTCGTTGCGGCGCAGCGCGGTGCGCTCGTCATCCGAAAGCGCGGTCGCCTCGCGCCCGCCGAGCATGACCTCACCGGAGGTCGGCTTCTCGAGAAGGCCGGCGATCTGCAGCAGCGTCGATTTTCCGGTGCCCGACGGCGCGACCAGCGCCACCATTTCGCCGGGCATCAGCGTCAGCGAAGCGCCCTTGAGCACCTGCAGGACGGAATCGCCCTGCCCGTATTCCCGCGCGATATCGCGCAACTGAAGTGCGGGAGTGGTCAAGCAAGGCTCCTATTCGTAACGCAGCGCCTGCACCGGATCGAGCTTCGAGGCCCGCCAGGCAGGAAAGATGGTGGCGATGAAGGACAGCGTCAGCGCCATGATAACGACCGTCAGCGTTTCGCCCAGGCTCATTTCCGCCGGCAGCGTGCTCAGGAAATAGAGCTGCGGATCGAACAGCACCGTGCCGGTGATCCAGGAGAAGAACTGGCGGATCGATTCGATATTGAGGCAGACGATGACGCCGAGAAAGACGCCGGCAAACGTGCCGACCACGCCGATCGCGGCCCCCGTCATGAAGAATATCCGCATGATCGACCCCGAGGTCGCGCCCATGGTCCTCAGGATCGCGATATCCTGCCCCTTGTCCTTCACCAGCATGATCAGGCCGGAAATGATGTTGAGGGCGGCGACGATCACGATCAGCGTCAGGATCATGAACATCACGTTGCGCTCCACCTCCAGCGCGGAGAAAAAGGTGCGGTTGTTCTGGCGCCAGTCGGAAATCACGATATCCTCGCCGGCCGCCTCCCGGATTTTCGGGACCACCGCGTCGACATCGTCGGGATGGTCGAGGAACACCTCGATGCTCTGCACCTTGTCGCCGGCGTTGAAATAGGCCTGCGCCTCGGCGAGCGGCATGAAGATGATCGAGGCATCATATTCCGACATGCCGATCTCGAAGATGCCGGAGATCGGATAGGCCTTGACGCGCGGATTGACGCCGAAGGGTGTCACGTCGCCTTCGGGCGAGATCATCGTGATCTTGTCGCCGACGAAAAGCCCGAGCGAGGTCGCCATGCGCGAGCCGATCAGCACGCTCTCGCCGGCGGCGTAGCCGACCATGTCGCCCTCTTTGATGTTGTCGGAGACGGTCTTCAGCTTCAGCATGTCGTCGGGCCGAACGCCGCGCACCAGCGCGCCGCTGCCCGCCCCTTGCGCGCCGGAAACCAGCGCCTGCCCCTCGACCAGCGGAAAGGCGAGACGAACGCCCTCCACACCTTCCAGCTTCTCAGTCAACGCGGCGTAGTCCTTGAAGGGCTCGCCGGCAGGCAGCACCACGACATGGCCGTTAATACCGAGAATGCGGCTCACCAACTCACTGCGGAACCCGTTCATCACCGCCATCACGATGATCAGCGTGGCCACGCCCAGCATGATGCCGACGAAGGAGAATCCTGCGATCACCGAGATGAACGCCTCCTTGCGGCGCGATCGCAGATAGCGCCAGGCCACCATGCGCTCGAACACGGAAAACGGCTTGGCTACCTTCAAACTCTCGTCTGTCTCTGAGGCCGCAGCCATAAATCCGTTCTCCTCAGCGCCCGTTGGTGAGCTTTGCGATCGCGGCTTCCACCGTCATGGCTTCGCGCGCGCCGGTCTTGCGGTCCTTGAGTTCGACCTCGCCATTGGCGACGCCGCGCGGGCCGACGACAACCTGGCTCGGAACGCCGATCAGGTCGGCGGTCGCGAACTTGCCCCCGGCGCGTTCGTCGGTATCGTCGTAGAGCACGTCCAGCCCGGCATTCTGCAAGGCCTCGTAGAGCTTCTCGCAGACCCCGTCGCAGGCCGCGTCACCCGCCTTCATGTTGATGATCACCGCATCGAACGGCGCCACCGAATCCGGCCAGATGATGCCGTTCTCGTCATGGGAGGCTTCGATGATGGCGGGAACAAGGCGCGTCGGGCCAATACCGTAGGAGCCCATGTGGACGGGGTGCTCCTTGCCATCCGGCCCCTGCACCTTGGCGCCCATGGGCTCGGAATATTTGGTGCCGAAATAGAAGATGTGGCCGACCTCGATGCCGCGCGCGGAAAGGCGCTCGCCCTCCGGCAGCGCGTCGAAGGCGGCTTCGTCATGCATCTCGTCGGTCGCCGCATAGAGAGACGTCCACTTGTCGAAAATGCCCTTCAGCGCTTCAGGGCTATCGAAATCGAGATCGGCGGGCGGGATGTCGAAATTGACGAAGTCGCGGTGGCAGAACACTTCGGATTCGCCGGTCTCGGCCAGAATGATGAATTCATGGCTGAGATTGCCGCCGATCGGGCCGGTATCGGCACGCATCGGGATCGCGCGCAGGCCGAGCCGGTCGAAGGTCCTCAGATAGGCGGCGAACATCTTGCGGTAGGAATGCTCGGCGCCTTCGAGCGTCAGATCGAAGGAATAGGCGTCCTTCATCATGAATTCGCGCGAACGCATGGTGCCGAAGCGCGGACGGATCTCGTCGCGGAACTTCCACTGGATGTGGTAGAGGTTGAGCGGCAGATGCTTGTAGGACTTGATATAGGAGCGGAAAATCTCCGTGATCATTTCCTCGTTGGTGGGGCCGAACAGCATGGCGCGGTCCTGGCGGTCGGTGATCCGCAGCATTTCCTTGCCATAGGCCTCGTAGCGGCCGCTTTCCATCCACAAATCGGCGGACTGCATGGTCGGCATCAAAAGCTCCACCGCGCCGGAGCGGTCCTGCTCCTCGCGGATGATGCGGTTGACCTTGTCGAGAACGCGCTTGCCGAGCGGCAGCCAGGAATAGATGCCCTGCGAATGCTGGCGCACCATGCCGGCGCGCAGCATCAGCCGGTGCGAGACGATTTCCGCCTCCTTGGGATTCTCCTTCAGGATCGGCAGAAAATAACGGGAAAGACGCATGACAATCTGCTTTCTGGCTTATCCCGTTCAGTCGGGAATCATGGGGCAAATCAGGTTTGTTCCGGCCCCTTTTAACGGGTTGCGAACGAGAAGCAAAGCGGGGATGCGCGCCGGCAAAAGGGTGATTTGATGGCCGCCTTAGGAAGGGGTTGAAAAATGTCAACTACTTGTAACGTTGCAGAACGCACAAACCTGTTTGTCAAACGTAAAAACTTCTCCCACTGTCGCAAAAATGCAAAATAAGAGATGACAAGGCCCAATCATTGGGCTAGGTTGAGCCCATAAAACAGGCAGGGAGCTTAAATTCTTGCCTTTTATTCGCGGTAAAGTCTTGGGAGGATCGATCTTGGCGCGCTTTGCGCAGCCCCGGCAACGGAACGGATCACGCGATACTTGAAAAACAGGGCCTTCGGCCTTGTTTTTTTTTGGCTTTCAGAAACCGGGCTCCGCTTAAGCCTTTGTTGACCACCGCAACGGGAAGTTGCGGCGCGTCCTTGACCCTGCACGGCGCCTGCACGACAAGAACGGTTCCATCATCTTGTCGAGGCCCCGTTTTGAGCCGTTTTCCGCACGTCGCCCTTCTTTCTGTCGCCATCCCCCTCGCCACGGCCACGCAAGTCCGCGCGGCGGAGTTATCCGACCTCTTCTATCTCGACATTTCCGGCGGGCCGGCGGCGCTGATGCTGCACATGAATGACGACGCGATGGACGATCTGATCGCCAACACCTATTGGGGCATAGACGGGCGGCTGGGCATCTGCAGCGAGGGTCCGTTCAATATCTGCGCCGGCATCACCGGGTTTTCGAGCCTCGGCAGCACGTCCGCGAGCCTGTCACAGCGCTACGGGACCGGCACCAGCGAAACCCGATTCTCCTCGATCGGCGGTTATGTGCAAGGCAAGGCCAATCTCGGCGTTCTCACCATCTCCCCGTTCGCGGGCTACCGGCAGCTTTACCGCGAGGTCGAGACCAGCTCATCGCGTTTCGGCTACCAAAGCGAGGATATCGATACCGGCGCGTTGTTCGGCGGGCTGGAAACCAGCGTCAAATTCATACCGACCGGCCTGGAACTCGGCGCCCGCATCGAATATGGCGCCTCCACGGACGACGCGGCGGCCGATGATTTCGACTACGGCCTCGGCAGCGCCTTCCTGCGCTATAAATTCTAGGTATTTTACGCCGGCCCGATCAGGCGGGCGAGGTCTCCGAGCGTAAAGCCGATTTCCTTTACCACCAGCCACCACAGCGCGAACACCACGGCCGAAACCGCCGAGGTCCACAGAACCACGCGCCAGGGGCGGAATTTGTGGGGTGCGCTCTCCGTGGTGCCGGGCACAATGTCGCCTGCCTCATCCTGGGTCCTGAGGCCGAACGGCAGCACGGCGAACAGGGTGATCCACCAGATCACGAAATAAACGGCAAACGCGGAAAACAGCGACACGTATCAACCTCCGACCGGATGGGCGCCGACGTTCTATCGCAATTCGTACCGGCCAGACATAACTGGTCCGCCGCTTGCGCCACCCTGCGGCCCCTCCTTAAACCGTTTACCCCACTCGAGGCAACGGTGGGAACCATGCGGGGAACAACGCATTACCGGATGAGAAGCGCAACATCACAAGTTCGGAGGCAGACATGGCCGACAAGGCGCAACAGAAGGCGATCGTCAAAGCAATCCTCGAGCGCTATCCCGAAAGCTACGCGGAAGCGCTCCGCATCAATGTCGGCAAAAACACGCCGTCCCCTCTCTACCAATGGCTTCTGTGCGCATTGCTGATGAGCGCGCGCATCAGCGCCAACCAGGCCCGGCAGGCAGCCGCGGCGCTTTTCGACGCCGGCTGGACGACGCCCGAGAAGATGGCGGCGACAACATGGGAGCAACGCGTCAAGGTTCTGAACGAGAACGGCTACGCCCGTTATGACGAGAGCACCGCCCGCTACATCGCCGACACCACGGAGATCATCAATGATCGCTATTCGGGCGATCTGCGCAATCTGCGCAAGGAGGCGGAGAACGATCCGGAGCGGGAAAGAGCGTTGCTCCAGCAATTCAAGGGCATCGGCAAGGTCGGCGCGGATATCTTCTTCCGCGAGGTCCAGGTCGCCTGGGAGGAACATTTCCCCTTCGTTGACCGCAAGGCGGCGGAGGCTGCCGCCGACCTGGGTCTAGACAGCGAGGCGCTGGCCGATCTGGCCGGCAAGCGGGAGAACCTCCCCCGCCTGCTGACCGGGCTTGTACGCGCAGCGCTTGACGACGCGAAAGACGACATACTGGCCGCGGCGGCCTGATTCGGCCGCCGCCTCGCCGATCAGAAGCAGTCGGCGAGCAGCGCCCTTGTATTCTCCAGCGTCATCTTGACCGGGTTGCCGCCGGTGCTTGGATCTTCCATGGCCATTGCGGCCAGTTCATCGATCCGGTCCGGCTTTATGCCCATGGCCGATAGCGTGTCCGGCACGTCCAGCGCTGCCCTGAAGTCAAGAATGAAGTTGTAGAATCCTTCGTAACCACCTGAAATTTGAAGATAATCGGCGGCCAATTTCAGCCTGCCTTCGATCTCCTCGCGGTTGAACCGAAGCACGGCCGGCATCACCACGGCATTGGTCATGCCGTGGTGGGTGTTGTAGACCGCGCCGATGGGATGGGAGATCGCGTGGATCGCGCCGAGGCCTTTCTGGAAGGCGACGGCGCCCATGGCGGCGGCGCTCATCATTTCCGCGCGGGCGTCGATATCGTTGCCATCGGCATAGACGCGCGGGAGGTTGTCCTTCACCAGCCGCATGCCCTCCAGCGCGATACCCTGCGACATCGGGTGGTAATGCGGCGAGCAATAGGCCTCCAGGCAATGCGCCAGCGCATCGAGCCCGGTGCCAGCCGTGATCACCCTCGGCATGCCGACGGTCAGTTCCGGGTCGCAGATGACGATGCCCGGCAGCAGTTTCGGGTGGAAGATGATCTTCTTCACATGGGTCTCGGAATTGGTGAGCACCCCTGCCCGGCCGACTTCCGAACCCGTGCCCGCCGTGGTCGGCACCGCGATGATCGGCGCGATCTTGCTGGCATCCGCCCGCGTCCACCAGTCGCCGATATCCTCGAAATCCCAGACCGGACGGGTCTGGCCCGGCATCATTGCTACCAGCTTGCCGAGATCGAGACCGGAACCACCGCCGAAGGCGATCACGCCGTCATGCCCGCCATCGATATAGGCCTTCACGCCGGCGGCGAGGTTGTTTTCGTTCGGATTGGGATCGACCTCCGAAAACAGGCCGGCCTCAAGCCCGCCATCGGCGAGGATCGCCAGCGCTTGTCTCGTGATCGGCAGGCCGGCCAGCCCCTTGTCGGTGACCAGCAGCGGGCGCCTGATGCCGAGGCTGTTGCAGGCATCGGCGAGTTCAACGATCCGGCCTGCGCCAAACCTGACGGCGGTCGGATAGCTCCAATTGGCTCTCGGGCTCATTTCGTGACTTTCTTCAGATGATAGGATTTTGGCCGGGTGAGATTGTGGAAACCGATGACGGAGAGCGATCCGCCGCGCCCGGTATTCTTGCAGCCCGTCCAGCACAGGCCAGGGTCTAGATAATCGGCGCGGTTCATGAAGATGGTGCCCGTCTCGATCCGCGCACCAAGTGCTGCCGCGCGATCGGCATCCTCAGTCCACAGCGACGCGGTCAGCCCGTACTGGCTGTCGTTCATCAGTTCCAGCGCCTCCTCATCGGAGGACACCCTCATGATGCCGACGACGGGGCCAAAGCTTTCCTCGCGCATCACGCTCATTGAGTGATCGACATCGACAAGCACCTGCGGCGCAAGATAGGCGCCGCCGTCATCCTCCGGAAACAGCGCCGGATCGATCAGCGCCTTGGCGCCGGCGGCAACGGCCTCTTCGATCTGCTGGCGCACGACTGCGGCAAAGCGCTTGTGCGCCATCGGGCCGAGCGTGGTTTCGCTGTCGAGCGGATTGCCGAGCTTGTAGGCGGAAACAAAGGCCACGGCCTTTTCCACGAAGGCATCATAAAGGCTATCGATCACATAGATGCGTTCGATGCCGCAGCAGCACTGGCCGGCATTGAACATCGCCGCGTCCATCAGCGTCGCGACGGCGGCGTCGAGATCGGCGTCGTCCATGACATAGCCCGGATCCTTGCCGCCAAGCTCCAGCCCGAGCGGGGTGAAGGTGCCGGCGGCGGCCCGCTCCATTTCACGTCCGCCTTCAACGGAACCGGTGAAGTTTATGAAATCAAAGGTTTTTGCGGCAATCAACTCGCTGGTGGTCGCATGATCGAGGAACACATTCTGGAACAGGTCTTCCGGTATACCAGCCGAGACAAAGGCTTTCACGATCCGCTCGCCGACCAACAGCGTCTGGCTGGCATGCTTGATGATCACCGCATTGCCGGCGATCAGCCCCGGCACGATGGTGTTGATCGACGTCAGATAGGGATAGTTCCAGGGCGCGATGACGAGAACGACGCCGTGCGGCTCGCGGGCGATGTATCGGCGAAAATCGCCGCTTTCCTCCACGTCGATCGGCGCCAGCGCCTCTGCCGCGATCTTCGCCATATGGTCCGCGCGCTCGTTGACCCCGCCGAACTCGCCGCCATAGCGCACCGGCCGGCCCATCATCCAGGCCAGTTCCGTGACGACCTCCTCGCTCATGGCGTTGAGCGCCTTCACGCCGGCCTGCACCAGCGCGATCCGCTCCGAAAGCGGCCGTGCGGCCCATTCCTTCTGCGCCACGCGCGCCCGCTCAACGGAGCTCTTCGCCGCCGTGGCCGAAAGCGCCTCGCGCTCGGCATAAACCGATCCGTCGACCGGCGAGATACATTGGATCATTGTCATGATCGTCATCCTGTTGTCTTCATAATCTCGTTTCGCTCGCGCCGCTCAAAGTCAGGCGCGTTCGAACCCGCGCGCCACCTCCCAATCCGTGACCCGCCGATCATATTCTTCCTGCTCCCAATCCGCCGCGCGGCAGTAATGGTCGATGACATCACCACCAAACGCCGCGCGCAGCATGTCGGAGCCGTTCATGGCCTCGCGCGCTGCGCGCAGCGTCTTCGGAATTTCGCGGACATCAGCGGCGCTGCCATAGGCGTCGCCGACATAAGGCTCCTCCAGCGTCATTTCCTTTTCGATCCCGTCCAGCCCCGCCGCCAGCAGCGCCGCAAAGGCGAGATAGGGGTTGAGATCCGCTCCGCCGACCCGGCATTCGATGCGGATGCCCTTGGAATGATCTCCGCAAAGCCGGAAACCGGCCGTGCGGTTGTCCTTCGACCAGATCGCCTTGGTCGGCGCGAAGGTGCCTGCCATGAAGCGCTTGTAGGAATTGATATAGGGCGCCAGGAAATAGGTGATTTCGGCGGAATGGGCGAGCAGGCCGGCCACGTAATGCTCCATAAGCTTCGACATGCCGAAGCGCCCGTCGGGATCGTGGAACAGCGGCGTCTTGCCGTCCTTGCTCCATAGCGACTGGTGGACATGGGAGGAGTTGCCGGCGGCCTCGTAGTTCCATTTGGCCATGAAGGTCACGGCCTTGCCCTTCTGCCAGGCGATTTCCTTGCAGGCATTCTTGGCGATCACGTGGCGGTCGGCCATGGTCAGCGCATCGGCATAGCGCACGTTCAGTTCCGCCTGCCCCGCATCCGCCTCGCCCTTGGTGTTTTCGACCGGGATGCCCGCGCCCTGCAGACCGTTGCGGATCGCCCGCATCACATCCTCCTCCTTGGTGGTCTGGAGAATGTGGTAGTCCTCGTTATAGGCGCTGGAGCGGGTCAGTCCGCGATAGCCGGATTGCTGCGCGCTCTCGAATGTCTGGTTGAACAGGAAGAATTCGAGCTCCGTCGCCATGAAGGCGCGGTAGCCGTGGTCTTCCAGCCGGGCGATCTGTTTCTTCAGGATCGCGCGTGGGGAATGCGCGACATCCGCATGGGTGGCGTGGTCTGAAACATCGCACAGCACCAGCGCCGTGCCTTCCAGCCAGGGCACGCGGCGCAGCGTCGAAAGATCAGGCGTCATGGTGTAGTCGCCATAGCCCGAAGCCCAGCTCGTCGCGGCATAGCCTTCGACGGTGTGCATCTCCATGTCGGTCGCCTGAACGTAATTGCAGCTATGCGTCTCCTTGTGGGCGCTGTCGACGAAATGGGTTCCCGTGAAACGCTTGCCCATCAGGCGGCCCTGCATGTCGATCTGGCAGACTAGAACGGTGTCGATGTTGCCGTCCGCGACATCCTTTTTCAGTTGGTTGAATGTGTATTCCGCGCTCATCGGGCTCATCCTGTGGTTCATGCGATCGTCCGGAGCTGGAACACTCCGGACGACCGGTGTCAATGGTGTGGCGGCCCGTGGGCATACGGTGTGCACCGGCCTCTTCCCCTCTCATGCGTCATGCTCGGGCTTGACCCGAGCATCCAGGCGACACGGAGAGCGCTGCCTGGACCCTCGGGTCAAGCCCGAGGGTGACTCAGAAAAGGAGGGACGGCTTGGCGAACAAAAACACTCCCCGCCCAGGCAGCCTCGTCAATCAACCGGCGCGGTAGGGCGGGCCGGCGGCGTTCATGTCGGCCTGATACTGCTTCAGGATCTTGACCACTTCCGCCGTGCGGTCGGTCTCGGCGGCGATCTCGTCCCAGAAGGCATCGGCGGCATCCTCGACCGTCTTCCATTCCGCTTCCGGAATGGTGGTCAGTTCGAGCTTGTCGCCATGGGCGCGAAGCCGCGCCTCGCCGCCCCAATACCAGTGCAGGCGATGCAGGTGTGAACTATCCGTGCACATGCGGAACAACACCTTCAGATGCTCCGGTACCTCCGCCCATTTGTCGGAATTGACGAAGAACGAACCGCACCAGCCGCCGGAAATGTTGTTGGTCAGGAAGTAGTTGGTCACATCCGCCCAGCCGACGGTGTAATCCTCGGTAATGCCGGACCATGCAAGGCCGTCGAGTTCGCCAGTCTGCATGGCGACCTGCACGTCTTCCCACGGCAGCGTGACCGGCACGACGCCGAACTGCGACAGGAACTTGCCGGCCGTCGGGAAGGTGAAGATGCGCAGGCCCTCAAGGTCCGAAAGGCTCTTCACCGGATTGACGGTGGCGAAGTTGCACGGGTCCCAGGCGCCGGCGGAAATCCACTGCACGCCAACCTCGGAATAGGCTTTTTCCCAGATATCGGCGAGGCCGTATTCGTAAAACAGCGTCGGCACATCGAGGCTGAATTTCGAGGCGAAGGGGAAGTAGCCGCCGAATACCTTGATATCGAGCGGCGAGTTCATGGAATCGTCGTCGGACTGGACGGCGTCGATGGTGCCGGCCTGCATGGCGCGGAACAGTTCGCCCGTCGGCACAAGCTGATCGGCGGTGAAGAGCTGGATTTCCATCTCGCCATTCGCCGCCTTATTGAAGTTGTCGATGCAGTCCTTCACCACATGTTCGGCCAGCGCCGGACCGGCATAGGTCTGGAGCCGCCAGGTGATCTTCGACTGGGCGCGCACGACGGCGGGCGCGGCAAGCGCGGATGCGCCGGCCGCGGTCGCAAGGCCCGCATTCCTGAGAAATGTACGTCTGCTGTTCATGTCCGTTTCCCTCTGTTTTATCGAAATCCGGCCTTATGCCGCATTTCGCATTTCCCCCGGCAATGGGGCAGTTGTCGCGCGCTGTCCGCTCCCTCAGCGCGCATAGACAAGGTTCGGCAGCCACAGCGCGATCTGCGGGAATGCCGTGACGATCGCCAGACCGATGATCATAATGATCACGAACGGCCAGACGGAGCGGTAGATATCGACAAGCGATATTTCGGGCGGGGCCATGGCCCGCATGAGAAAGAGATTGTAGCCGAAGGGCGGCGTCATATAGGCGATCTGGCAGGTGATGGTGTAGAGCACGCCATACCAGACGAGATCGAAACCGAGATGGCCGACCAGCGGCACGTAAAGCGGCGCGACAATCACCAGCATCGCCGTGTCATCCAGGAAGGTGCCCATGATGATATAGGAAATCTGCATCAGGATCAGGATTTCCCAGGGGCCGAGCTCCCATTTTTCGAGCAGCAGATGTTCCAGCGCCCTGACCGCGCCAAGCCCGTCGAACACCGCGCCGAAGCAGAGCGCTGCCACGATGATCCACATGAACATGCAGGAAATGCCGAGCGTCTGCTCCATCGTCTTGTTGAGCAGCTTCCATGTCAGCCGGCGCTTCACAAGGGCTGCAACCAGCGCCGACAGCGCGCCGATGGCGGCACTTTCCGTCAGGCTGGTGACGCCCATCAGGAACAGGCCCATCATCAGGAAGAAGATCAGGAACGGGATGATGCCGGCCCTGAGCAGCTTCAGCTTCTCGCCAAGCGGCATGTCGCGCTCTTCCTTCGGCAGCGCGGGCCCAAGCGCCGGGTTCATGCGGCAGCGGATGACGATGTAGATGACGAAAAGGGCAGCAAGCATCAGGCCGGGCAGCGCGCCCGCCACCCAGAGCTTGCCGACCGGCTGACGCGCGATCATGCCGTAAAGCACCAGCACCACGCTTGGCGGCACCAGAATGCCGAGGGAGGACCCGGCCTGGATCACGCCCGAGACCATGATCTTGTCATAGCCGCGCCTGAGCAGTTCCGGCAGCGCGATGGTCGCGCCGATCGCCATGCCGGCGACCGAAAGGCCGTTCATGGCGGAGATCACCACCATCAGCCCGATGGTTCCTACCGCAAGGCCGCCCGGCAACCCGCCCATCCAGACGTGGAACGCCTTGTAGAGGTCTTCGGCGATGCCCGATTCCGACAGCATGTAGCCCATGAAGATGAACAGCGGCAGCGTCAGCATCGGATACCACTTCATCAGCTTCATGCTGGCCGAAAAGCCAAGCTCGTAGCCGCCGGTGCCCCATAGTGCCGCCGCCGCTACCACGCCAACGAAACCGATCGCCGCGAACACGCGCTGACCGGTCAGCATGGTCATCATCATCGAGAAGAACAGCAGAAGCGCGATCATTTCATAGGAGAGGTTCATGCCATTTCCCTCCCCAGCGCCTTCGCCAGGTCCTTGAAGAAGATCGATGTCGTCTGCAGGAACATCAGGAAGATACCGAAGACCATGACGATCTTGATCGGCGCCATATAGGGCGACCAGCTCGAATAGGAGGTCTCGCCATACTTCAGGGCGTACTCCGTGGAGGACACGCCGCCGATCAGCAGGAAGATCAAATAGGTGAACAGCATGATCACGGTGACGGCATCGACCGCCGCCTTCTGGCGCGGCGTCCAGCGGCCATAGATCAGGTCCATGCGCACATGGCTGTCGAGCTGCAGCGAATAGGCGCCGCCGAGAATGTAATAGGCGGTCATCACAAACTGCGCCATTTCCAGCGTCCAGAGCGACGGGTTGAACATGGTCTTCGAGACCGACGACCACAGCAGGATGCCCATCATCACGAAGATCAGCCACATCGCGATGCGGCCGATCACGCGGTTGAAGCCATCGACATAGCGCACATAGGTCCTGATCGCTTGCGGCATTACGCGGCCTCCCCGCCAATGCACTCGCCGAGAAGCCCGGCGATGAAGCCCGCCGCCTTCGCCTGCCCGACCGCATCGGCGATCAGATCGTTGCGGATTTCGATCATGACATTCGGGAGCCGACGTGGCAGCCCATGGCGGCGCAACGTGTGGGTCACACCATCGACCGGTGCATAGGGTTCGTTGCGGCGCACGTCGTATCCGCCCGCGACCTTTGCCAGCATGCAATCGGCAAGCCTGCTGTCGCTGTCATGCAGAATGCCGATTTCGACATCGCGCGTGACGCCCTTGAAGACCGGCGTGAAGGAATGGATGGTGACGATCACGGGCGAACGCCGGGCATTCTGGCGCGCGACAAGCAGGTCATCGATCGCCTTGTGGAACGGGTGGTAGAGCGCTTCCGCCCGGGCAGCGCGCTCGACCGGACGCAGACCGCGATTGCCGGGCACTTCGTAAATCTCGCTGACTTCGGGAATGGCATCCTTCGCCTCAGGCGGCCGGTTGCAGTCATAGGCAAGCCGCGAGAAACGCTGGTGAATGAGGGTGGCGTCGAGCGCTTCACTGAGCAGCGTAGCAACTGCGAGCGCGCCGGGGTCCCAGGCGATATGGCTTTCGAGAAGATCTTCGCTCAGCCCCATATCGCCAAGGCTCTCCGGAACACGCTGGCTGGCGTGTTCGCAGATCAGCACGATATCGCTTTTCGCTTCCGCGCGTTCGATGGCAACAGGCGCACCGTCGCGGGCGCTCAAGAGCCCCGACATTTCCAGCATCCGATCCCCTGATTTTTGTATTTCTTGTTTTGTAAATAGTTCTTCAGAACGCTGGCGTTGTCAATCGCATGATGAAAACTTCTCTTCATTTTTGCCATTGACGGAATTAACGCCGCATCTCTTAATGAGCGCGAACCATGGAGCAGAGCGTGAACGAACCAGTCCGGACAGTCGCCGACATTATCGCCGCCAGCTATGAGGGGCTGACGCGGTCGGAGAAGCGGCTGGCCGACACGATCCGGGAGAACTATCCGGTCTCCGGTCTCGGCAGCATCACCACGCTTGCCGAAAACGCCGATGTGTCGACGCCCACGGTTGCCCGCATGGTGCAGAAGCTCGGCTTCAAGGGCTATGGCGAGTTTCAGGGGCGGCTGCATCAGGAGCTGGAGGCAACGCTTTCCAACCCGATCGCAAAGCACGACCGCCTCGCCCGCAACGTGCCAGAAACCCATATCCTGAACCGCTTCGGCGAGGCCGCGATCGACAATATGCGCCGCACGCTATCACAGCTCGACCAAGCGACCTTTTCAGGCGCCGCCGAGCTTCTCTCCGATCTCGATCGCGCCGTCTATTTCGTCGGCGGCCGCATCACCGGCGCGCTCGCCAGCTACTTCTTCACCCATATGCAGGTGATCCGGCCGAAGACGACGCTGATGTCGTCCAACTCCTCCTCATGGCCGCAGCATATGCTGAACATGGCCAAGGGCGATGTGCTGGTGATCTTCGACATCCGCCGCTACGAGCAGGACATGGCGGTGCTGGCGCGGGTGGCGAAGGAAAACGGGCTGGAAATCATCCTGTTCACCGATCAATGGGCCTCCCCGGTCGCCAAATTCGCCCGCCACACCTTCCGCGTCCACATCGAGGTCCCGTCCGCCTGGGACTCCTCCATCGTCACCCTGTTCGTGGTCGAAGCGCTGATCGAGGCGGTGCAATCGAAAAGCTGGGACAAGACCCGCGAGCGCATCAGCGTGCTGGAGGGACTGTTCGAGCAGAGCCGGCTGTTTCGCAAGCCGGGGTGAGAGCGGTCTGCGGATGCGCAAATCGGATCAATCCACTGCGCCGGGGATCTGCTGGACAAGTGTTGCTGTCATCTGCTGACTGTCGAGCTTGCTCTACGCTGCAGCCCACAATCTCTCCCCTTGAGGGAGAG
>NZ_DEPM01000039.1:0-3157 GCF_002358775.1 Martelella sp. UBA3392 | reverse complement strand
GCAGAGAGGGGTGAACCCTCTCGGCAAATTCGGCTTTTAGGGCTTACGCCCTCTACCCCTCTCTGTCGCTTTCGCGACATCTCCCCCTCAAGGGGGGAGATTGTGGCTGCCGGCCCTCTGCCCAAAAACAACGTCCTCAAAAGACTGAGCCGTCGCTGCTAGCCGGGACAAATTCCCCCATATCGTGAACGCTCCGTCGACCGGATCGGCCATCGCCGCAGAACCTCTGCCTCGCTATATTGCATCCAAGCAACCAACGAGGTTTCAGGCCATGTCAGACAAAACGCGCCTTCCCGTCCTGTTCATCCCCCATGGGGGCGGTCCGTGGCCGTTCATGCACGGCACCGAGGGCCAACTTCCCGATGATGATCCGTGGAAGGAATTGGAGATTTTCCTGAAGGGGCTGGATGCGGCAGTCGGTCGCCGCCCGAAGGCGGTTCTGGTGGTTTCCGCGCATTGGGAAAAGGTCGACAAGCTTACGGTCTCGACGGCCGCCAAGCCGCCGATGCTGTTCGATTATTACGGCTTCCCGCCCCACACCTATCAGCTCGACTACCCGGCCCCCGGCGCGCCATTCGTTGCCGAGCATGTCCGCGATGTGCTGCGCGAGGCCGGCATCGAGACAGCGGCGGATTCCGAGCGCGGTTTCGACCACGGCGTGTTCATCCCGTTCATGATGATCTATCCGCATGCCGACGTGCCGATCATCATGATGTCGCTCGATCCGGACCTTTCCGCCGAAACGCACTTCCGTATCGGACAGGCGCTGGAAAGGTTGCGGGACGAGGATATCCTGATCGTCGGCTCGGGTCTGTCCTACCACAACATGCGGATGTTCCGCCGCCGCGACGCCGACCATGAGCAGGCCGCCGCCCGTTTCGACGACTGGCTTACGGAGGCCGTGGCGATCGAGAACCCGGTGGCGCGCGCCGAAAGGCTTGCCGCGTGGAAAGAGAACCCGGACGCCCGCGCCGCCCACGTACCCGACCACGATCACCTCGTGCCGGTGTTTGCCGCCGCGGGCGCTGCCGGCCCGGATGCGGGCGAGCGCATCTTTCGCGGCGAATATCTCGGCAAGCCCTATTCGGCCTACCGCTTCGGCTAACCCGCTACGCCAGCTCGAAGCGCGGCGCGCGGTAGCCGCGCAAATGGGCGGTGACGATGATCAGCACGATGATCGCCATCGCCTGATGCGTCAGCGCGATCGGCAGCGGCATCATCGTCACCAGCGTGATAATGCCGATCACGGCCTGGATCAGCACGGCGGCCAACAGGATCAGCGCGCCGCGGGCATGCTGGGACAGTTCCAGATCGAGCCCGCGCGCCACCGCGCTGCGCCACTCGATGACGAAATGCGCGAGCGCCAGAAGCAGCAGCACATAGCCGCCGCAGCGATGTGCGAACTGCACCGTCTTCGGGTTTTCGAAGAAGTTGATCCACCCCGGCTGATGCAACAGCAGACCGCCCGGCACCACCGCGCCATCCATCAGCGGCCATGTGTTGTAGGCAAGGCCGGCATCGAGACCCGCCACCAGCGCGCCGAGATAAAGCTGCACGAAGGTCGCGACGAGCAGGATTGCGGCAAGCCAGTGCGCGCCGCCGACATGCTCATGCTTGCGCGGGGTCAGCCCGCGACCGATATAGACGCATGAGGCGATGATCAGACAGGCCATGATCAGGTGGACAGCCAGACGATACTGGCTGACGTCGGTGCGCTCTGAAAGCCCGGACGACACCATCCACCAGCCGATAAAACCCTGCAGGCCGCCGAGCGCCAGAACGCCAACCAGCGGCAATCCCAGTCCCTTGGGCAGCCGGCCGGTGACCCAGAACAGGAACAGCGGAACGGCGAAGATCAGCCCCACCGCGCGCGCCAGCAGCCGGTGCGCCCATTCCCACCAGAACAGGTTCTGGAATTCGGCGAGCGACATACCCTTGTTCACCAGTTGATATTCCGGAATGCGCTTGTAGAGCTCGAATTCCTCCTGCCACTGGGCCAGGTTAAGCGGCGGAATCACGCCGTGCAGCGGCTTCCACTCCGTGATCGAAAGCCCGGAATGGGTGAGCCGCGTCGCGCCGCCGACGATCACCAGACAGAACAGCACCAGCACCACGAAATAGAGCCAGCCCCGCACCATGGCGGCATTGAACCGGAGTTCCTCCGCGCTCCACGTGATGTCTTTACCAAACGCCATCATTCCTGCTCCGCTCGCTTTGCCATTTGCGCCGATCTGGCATACGCAGTTCACACCTGCCGCTCAACGGCATAATCTTGAACACCCATCAGGAGGGCATTGCAGCCGTGCCAGTCAGATTGCGCAAATTCATCGGGACGATCGCAATCGTCACCCTCGTCATCGTCTATGCACTGACAGCCACCATGCTGGCAACAGTCGTGCTCGACGGCCGCTCCGCCGTCGCCGCCCTGATCTATTTCGTCCTGACCGGCCTCCTATGGATCATCCCGGCGATGTTCATCATCAAATGGATGGCTGGCCCGCCGGCAGACCGCAAATGAATGCCGCGATAATTATTGCGGATTGCGCGGAACCGCCGAAGATTTGGCACATTGGACATGGTAAGAGAAGATTTGAACTTCACGGAAGGCTTCGATGACGACACCGCACCAAATGCGCGCCGCCCGCGCGCTCCTCGGCCTCTCGCACGATCAGGCCGCCGCCATGACCGGTATTGACCGCGACCTTTTGTTGCAGGCGGAAGACGACGCGGCCGAGCGCGATCTCGCCGTCTCCGACGCGCTTGAAAAGGCATTCGTGAAGCAGGGCATCGTGTTCATCGAGGATGGCGAAGGCGGCTTCGGCCCCGGCGTCCGGCTGAAGCAGCAGATCGGCGCATGCACCGGCATCCGCCCGGAGAATTTGAATTCGGCCAACGACGGGTAGGCACTCGTGCCTCAAGGCTTCAGGATTTCGAGCCTCTTGCTGTGACGATGCAACGGCCCTTTCGCCGACTTGACTGCCGGAGTACGACAGAGCCTGCCCCACTCTCTTCCGTCACCCTCGGGCTTGTCCCGAGGGTCTAAGCACGTATCAACGCGACAAGCGTATCATACGAAAAACCAATTTAAATCAAAATATTACGGACCGCCGACGCCGCTCGTGTTGCGCGGTGGTTAGATCCTCGGGACAAGCCCGAG
>NZ_DEPM01000068.1:0-2598 GCF_002358775.1 Martelella sp. UBA3392 | reverse complement strand
TCCAGCATGCCGACCGAGACGATGATCGAGATCGCGCTGGCCAACCGTCCCGATATCTTCGCCGGCTATGCTGCGCTTGAGGCGAGCCGTCAGGGCGTCAAGAAGGCAAAGGCGGACTTCATGCCGAAGATCGGCGTGTTCGGTACGCTCTCCACCTATGAGACCCAACTCGATGCCGCCGGCCTTCCCGCGGTGGAAAATAGCGGCCTCAACGGCAACATCATGTTCGGCGCCACCATCCCGCTTTACGACGCCGGCATGCGCGACGCCAACCTGAAGCAGGCGCAAAGCCGGGTCGAGGCCGCCGAGCGCAACTTCGACCAGTTGAAGGATGCCGCCGCCCGCGAAATCGTGGTCGCCTCCAACGCGCTGACCACCGCGATCCAGGCCAATGATTCCGCCGTCAAGCTGCGGCAGGCGGCCTACAAAACCTATGATTCGGCGCTCGAATCCTACCAGAACGGCGTCGGCACGGTTTCCGCGCTCGCCACGGCGCAAAACGGCCTGCTCGACGCCCGGCTCGCCGAGGGCGATGCGCGCGAGGCGGCCTTCACGGCGGCGGCCAACCTCGCCTTCGTGCTCGGCACATCGACCAGCGCGATACCGACCGGGACGCCACGATAACAGAACGCCGGTTCCGGCATTGTGACCGGAACAGACAGCCGAGAAGAGAGAAACGCATGCACGCCCGCAATTCGATCCCCCGGTGGAGCCTGTTGCTGCCTATCGCCGCCCTCGCATGGGCCGCGCTTGAGATCACCGGCGTGCTACACGACACCGCCACGGTGTTCGTGTTGCCGGCGATCCTGCTTCTCGGCGGCTCGGTGTTCGCCTCGGTGCTGCATGCCGAGGTGCTGGGCGCCAGGCTCGGCGAGCCGATGGGCTCGATCATCCTTGCCTGCTGCGTGACGCTGATCGAGGTCGCGCTGATCATCTCGATCATGCTCTCCGGCATCGAGGGCGGAGAAGAAGTCGCACGCGACACGGTGTTCGCCGCGGTGATGATCGTGCTGAACGGCATCATCGGCCTCTGCCTCGTGCGTGGCGGCCGGATCTATCACGAGCAGAGCTTCAAGCTGCCCGCCGCCTCGGCGGCGCTCGCCGTGCTCGGCACGCTCTCGACGCTCGCCTTCGTGCTCCCCAATTTCGCGATTTCCGGCGCCGACAGGCAGTATTCCTGGGCGCAGCTTCTGGTCATCAGCCTGTGTTGCCTGACGCTCTACGGCGTATTCCTGTTCGTGCAGACCGTGCGCCATCGTAACTATTTCGTCGACGACGCCGATGGTCCTGCGGCGGAGGGCGAAGAAGGCTTCTTCCCCGAACACCCCGAAAAGCCATCGGCACGGATGACGGCGATCAGTGCCGTCATGCTGCCGGTGTCGCTGCTGGTGGTGATTCTGCTCGCCGAGGCGCTGTCCCATCCGCTCGACCTCGCCATCACCTCAGCCGGCCTGCCGCATGCTCTCGTCGGCGTCGTGATCGCGGCGCTCGTGCTGTTGCCGGAAGGCATTTCCTCGGTGCAGGCGGCGGCGAAGAACCGGATCCAGCAGAGCATCAACCTGGTGCTGGGTTCGGCGCTTGCCAGCATCGGCATGTCGATCCCGATCGTGGCGCTGGTGTCGATCTTCATCGGACAGCAGATCACCCTCGGCCTCGAGCCGGAACAGATGGTGATGCTGCTTCTGACCCTGTTCGTGAGCACGCTCACGCTCGGCACGGGACGGACGACGGTGCTGCAGGGCGCTGTGCACCTCGTCATCTTCGTCGTCTTCGTCCTTCTGACGCTGGTGCCCTGAAAACGGAGTGAATGCACACCATGCTCGACTGGCTGGCAACCACGCTGCGTGAAAACGTGGAAATCCCCCTCTTCCTTGCCCTGTTCGCGGGCTACACTCTCGGACGGGTCAAGATCGCTGGGATCTCGCTTGGCGATGTCACGGCGACGCTGCTGGCCGCGCTGGTGATTGGCCAGATCGGCATCACCGTCTCCGATGACGTCAAGACGGTGTTCTTCGTGTTCTATTTGTTTGCCGTCGGCTACAGCGCGGGACCGCAATTCGTGCGCGGCCTCTTTTCCGGTGGCCTGCAGCAGGCGGCGTTCGCCGCGCTCGTCTGCCTGATGAGCCTCGGCGCGGTCTACCTCGCCGTCCGCCTTGCCGGCTATGACGTCGGCATCGCCGCCGGGCTCTACGCCGGGTCGACGACCACGTCATCCGCTCTCGGCCTCTCTCAAACAGCGATTTCGCAATCGGCGATCTCCGCCGCCGCCAAGACCAGCGCCAACCAGATACTCCCCGCCGCCTTCTCGATCAGCTATGTGATCGGCACATTCGGCTCGGTGGTGATGCTCGGCATACTCGGCCCCAAGCTGATGCGGGTCGACATCGCGGCCGCCTGCCGGGACTATATCCGCCGGGTCGGCGGCGCCGGCGACCGCAGCGGCCGGGGCACGGCCTGGCATCAATATGTCGCGCGCGCCTACCGCGTTGACGAGGGCGCGCCGCTCGACGGGTTGACGGTCTTTGCGGCCGAACATTTCTTCAAGGGCCACCGCCTGTTCATCGCCCGCCTGCGCCGGGACGGCGCGATCACCGAGGC